>NZ_BAAAGU010000029.1:44147-85115 GCF_039524635.1 Streptomyces thermocarboxydovorans
GCTCGACTCCGGCGTCCGCCGCAGTGAGCGGGCCTCGGCTTCGGCCACCGTAGCGACCGGCTCCCGACCCCGGCGCCCGCCCAGGTGACCGGGTCTCGAATCCTGAGCCGCCAGGCGACCTGGCCTCACTCCGGCGAGGTTTTCTCCCGGGCCGGCGTCACCATGGCCCGCGACCGGTCGACACCCGTCACCCGGTGCCCCTGCTCGGCGGCGAGCAGCGACAGGCTGCCGGTGCCGCAGCCGAGGTCGAGGACGTCGGCGGGGGCCGCGGGCAGCCAGTCGCGCAGCCGGCCGGCCCAGGCGGCACGCACCCGCGGATCGCGCAGCCCGTGGTCCGGCTCCTCGTCGAAGGCGGCGGCCGCGGCGTCCCAGTCGAAGGCGCTGTCGTAGGTCATGCCGCCCAGAGTGACACCTGCCACTGACAGTCCCCTCGTGACCGGGGCCACAGACAGACCGGGACCGATGAGGAACTCTCGCCCGAAAGGTCCACCTCCGTGAGCACACGACACGGAAGTCCGGAGGACCTGGAGGAGGCAGCCATGCGCCGTGTCACCGTGCACAAGCCCCTGAAGAAGACCGACGCCCGCCGGGTCCGCGAGGAGGCCGAGGAGCACCCCTCGGGCCGCCCGGAGATCCGCAGGGACATCGCCCGCACCTGGTGGCCCGAGGGCTGAAGTCCCCGGCCACCGCGGGCGGTTCCGCGTGGTCCTTCGTGTGCGCACGGTAGCTGTCTGATCTGAGCCTGAGCACTCCCTTAACGCGGCCATAAGGATTCCCGATCAGGGCCTTGGCCAGGCGATTTCCCGGCTTTCCGGGGCTAGCTTCTGATGCACCCCCACGGGATCCGTTCACGGGTTCCGCCCCTGCGGGACGCCCCCGTCCCGCACGGGCTCCCCACCGTCAGTGATCGTTTCGAGGAGTTGCTTCCCCATGCCCGCACGCCGCAAGGCCGCCGTCGCCGCTGCCGGTCTCGTCCCGCTCGCCCTGACCGCCCTGTCCGCCGCACCGGCGTCCGCGCACGGCTCGATGGGCGACCCGGTCAGCCGGGTCTCGCAGTGCTACGCCGAGGGCCCGGAGAGCCCGAAGTCGGCGGCGTGCAAGGCGGCCGTCGAGGCGGGCGGCACCCAGGCGCTCTACGACTGGAACGGCATCCGCATCGGCGACGCGGGCGGGCGCCACCAGGAGCTGATCCCGGACGGCAAGCTGTGCAGCGCCGGCAACGAGGAGTTCAAGGGTCTCGACCTGGCCCGCGCGGACTGGCCGGCGACCGGCGTGAGCGCCGGCTCGTACACCTTCAAGTACCGGGTGACGGCCCCGCACAAGGGCACCTTCAAGGTGTACATCACCAAGCCGGGCTACGACCCGTCCAAGCCGCTGTCCTGGGACGACCTGGACCTGGCGAACCCGGTGGCGACGGCCACCGACCCGGCCGCGTCCGGCGGCTTCTACACCTTCAGCGGCACCCTCCCGGAACGGTCCGGCAAGCAGCTGCTGTATGCGATCTGGCAGCGCTCGGACAGCCCGGAGGCGTTCTACTCCTGCTCGGACGTCACCTTCGGCGGCGGCAACTCCGCGGCCGGCTCCGGTGACGCGCCGAAGAAGGCGCCCGCGCCGGCCGCCTCCGCGCCGACCGAGCGGCAGATCAAGGAGGGCGCCGCCAAGTCGACGGTGGAGAACCACGGTCACGGCGACAACGACCCGAAGACCTCGGCGGCACCGGCCGCCGAGAAGGAGAAGGCGGGCGAGGCCTCCGGCGCCTCCGCTCCCGCGGCGGCCGCCGCCGGCGCCAACCAGCCGAAGGCGGCCGCCGCGGGGCAGAACCTCGCGGAGACCGGCGGTGACGCCAACACCCCGTACCTGATGGTCGGCGGGGCGGCGGCGCTGGCGCTCGGATCGGCGGCGCTGTTCGCCTCCACCCGGCGGCGCGCGGCGGGCCGGCACGGCCGCTGAGCCGGCCGGATGACCGGATGACCGGGGGGCCTGTCCGGCGGCTCAGGCCGGACAGGCCCCCATGTGCGTCCCGCGCCCTGACACGTGTCAGCCGCACGGGCCAGGGCAGCTACACGTGTCAGCCGGCCGTATACACGTGTCAGCTGAAGACCGAGGCACAGGTGGTTCTTTTCGCGTGGGCCGGGTCGAGGGCGTTGGCCACCTCGTGGAAGGCGATGCGGTCGAACAGGGCGATGGCCGCGTGCTCGGACAGGTCGAGCGGACACAGGTCCTGGAGCAGGACGTTGCGCACATCGGGGCCGCTGAGGAACTGGTTGCGGTACGGGGTGAGCACCTCGTCGTACCGGGTGACGAGGACGGTGTAGCTCACGCCGGGGACGGTGTCGCCGCCCGCGTTGAGCTTGGTGAGGAAGTCGGAGCCGGTGATCTGCTGGGCGAGGGCGGGGGTGGCGGTGCTCAGCAGGTCTTCGGCGCCCGGGAAGTACGGCAGCAGCTTCGCGAGCCCCAGCAGGGTGGTGCCGTGGTTGTTGGGCGCGATGCCCACGAGGGCGTTCACCTCGTCGGCGCCGCCGAGGAACTTGAGGTAGTAGCGGGGCATCATGCCGCCCTGCGAGTGGCCGACGATGTCGACCTCGTCGGCGCCGGTGGCGGCGAGCACCTTGTCGACGAACGCGTCGAGCTGCTCCGCGGACTTCTCGATGGGGCCGAGGCCGTGGAAGAAGGGGACTCCGGGGAGCTGCCCGTAGTCGAGGGAGAAGACGCAGTAGCCGCGGTGCTTGAGGTAGGGCGCGAGGCCGAGCCAGTTGTCGACGGAGTTGCCGAAGGTGCCGTGGACCAGGACGACGGGCCGGGGGTGGGCGGCGGAGGGCTTGCAGCGGTAGTCGTTCCAGCCGCGGCTGGGGGCGGACTCGGCGGCCTGGGCGCTGGTGGCGGTGGGAACGGTGACGGCCGCGGCGGCGAGGATCAGGGCGGCGAGTGGTCTGAAGAGGCGTTTCCAGGGCAGCATCGCGTGATCTCCTTGCGAAGGGTGGGGTCCTTACGACCTGTGATCCGGATCACGAGGATGCTGTTCACTCGTCAAGTTACGGGCGAGTAGCCACGGTGGGAAGTTACGTGTCGGTAAAAACTTCCAGTGATAACCAACAGTGGATCGAACCTGACAGCGCATCACCAACCAGGCCGGATGGGCCCGTCGGGCGCGATCCGCGCCAAACGCTCCCACAGCAGCCTCAGGTCGGCCTCGCCCAGCACCTCACTCCACCCCCGCACCGCCTCCGCGGCCGCCTCCTCGGCGGCCCGCGTGCACGCCCGCCCCCGCTCGGTCAGCACCACCAGCCGCGCCCGCGCATCCACCGGATGCGGCCGACGCTCGGCGTACCCTCGGCGCACCATCTCCTCGACCAGCTGACTGGCGGCCTGCTTGGTCACCCCCAGATGTGCGGCCAGCTCGGTGACCGTCGCCCCGTCCGGGGCGAGCCGCGCGAAGGCGAACCCGTGCACCGGCCGCACCCCCTCGAACCCGCGGGCGGTCACGCCTTCATGGATGCGCTGGACGAGTTCGCCCGCGGCGGCGAGCAGGGCGGCGGACAGGGCCATGGCCTCGGAGTTCTGCACGGAGGCATTGAAACACCCTTGACGAGAAGGTCAAGCAGCTTGACCATATAGTCAAGTAGCTTGACCATCCAGACCGCCTCTCAGCCTTCATGAACCGGGAGACAGCCATGCCCGTCGTCCGCCCTGCCGACACCGTCACCCATGAACTGCACGGCGTCCGCTTCGTCTCCTGCGCCGCACCCCGCACCGGCAGCAGGGAGCTGTGCGCCTGGCGGGGCGAGATCCCCGCCGGGACCGAGGCCCCCGCCCACACCGTCAGCCGGGAGGAGATCCTCCATCTGCTCGACGGCGAACTGCGCGTCACCCTGGACGGCCGCACCGAGCACATCGCCGCGGGCGACACCGTGATCGTGGGCGCCGGTACCACGTTCGCCCTCGCCAACCCCGCCGACCGGCCCGCGACCACCTGGGTCACCACCTCGGTGGGTCTGGAGGCGGAGCTGGCCGACGGGACGCGGATCGCGCCTCCGTGGGCCCGCTGAACCCCGTCGCCCCGAGCCCCGTCGCCCCGAGCCCCGCCTTCCCGGGTACTACGCGGCGAGCGAGCCGGGCATCACCGCCCGGGGTCCGAACCTGGCCCGCGCGCGGTCGGCGACCTCCTCCAGGCGGCGCACCTTCTCGTCCACCGGGTCGAAGGTGAGCTGATGGGCGGCCTGTTCGGCGGGGTCGAGCCCCTCCACGCGCAGGGCCATCGCGCGGACCCGGGCGCGCTGCAGCCCGAGCGCCTCGTAGAGGGCGTACGCGGCCCGGGTCAGCGCGGCGGAGTGCGCCGTCGGCTCCTCCAGCGTGCGGGTGCGGGTGGTCGCCGACCGGTCGGCGTAGCGCACGGTGAGGGTGAGGGCGCGGCAGACCTTGTCCACGGCGCGCAGCCGGGCGCCCAGTTCCTCGGCGGCCGACAGCAGGGCGCGGCGGTGCCGTTCGGGGCTCAGCTCGTCGCGGCCGAAGGGGCGTTCGGTGGCCAGCGACCGGGAGACGGCGTTCGGGACGACCCGGCCGCGGTCGATGCCCTGCGCCTTCTCCCGCAGCTCACGGCCGGTGCGCGCGCCCAGCAGCCGCTGCAGCGTGGACAGCGGTGCCCCGGCGACCCGGCCGAGGGTGTCGAGGCCGTACTCGCACAGCGTGCGGGCGGTCCTGGCGCCGACCCCGGGCAGGGCGGCCACGGGCTTGTCGGCGAGATACTCCGCGACGGCGTCCTCCGGCACCACGCCGGTCACTCCGGGCCGGGCGTCCCGCAGCGCCATCCTGGCCAGCATCGGTCCCGGCCCGGCGCCGATCACGCAGTCGACCCCGTGCAGGGCGAGGGCGCGGACCCGGATCACCGAGGCCAGTTCGAGCGCGGTGCGCCCGAAGTACCGCTCGGCGCCGTGCAGATCGGCCAGCGCCCCGTCCGGCGGCAGGGCCTGGACGACGGGGGTGAACTCCTCCAGCAGCCCGAGCAGCCCCGGCAGGGCCGCCTCGTGCGCCGACGGCAGCTGGAAACGTACGCAGAGGATGGTCATCCCGCACTCCCCGGACTCTGATGCCACAACTTCCTTCCCACCGCGGGTCCCTCGCCCGCGGGGCGCAGATCGGCCCAGGGGTGCATCTCGTACCCCGTGGGCATCCGGATCCTCCTGTTCTCCCTGCTCTCCTCCTTGCTCTCTCCGGCCTCCATCGGGTCCCGTGCCGCAGAACCGGCCGGCGCGGGCCGCCCGTCCGACCCGGCGAGCCGCCTGCGGGCGGCGCCGTCCCCCTCGGTGTCCTCGGCGCCGGTACCGCCGGGCGCCGCCAGCCGCGCCGCGACCCCCTCCAGCCCTTCCGTCTGCCGCACCTCCAGCAGTTCGGCGAGGTTCCAGACCGCCGAGCCGACCACGCTGAGGCTGCGCGGGCCGCGGCGCTGCACCACCCCGCGCACCAGCAGCAGCCAGGAGTGGAAGACGGTGTGGGCGCAGGCGTCGTGGGAGTCGTCGAAGAAGGCGAGGTCGACCAGGCCCGTGCCGTCGTCCAGGGTGGAGAAGATGACCCGCTTGCCGGAGCGGATGGGCGGTGTCTGGGTGGCCGCCTTGGCGCCCGCGACCAGCACCGTCTCCCCGTGCCGGGCCTCCCGCAGCCGCCGCGCGGAGACCACGCCCAGCTCGGCCAGGAACTCCCGGTGGTCGTCCATCAGATTGCGCGAGGCGTCCATGGACAGCACGCCCAGCTCGGCGCTGAGCCGCTCCGCCGAGGTGAGGTCGGGCAGCCCGGCGGAGGCGGTCTTGCGTCCGCCGGCCAGGGGGAGCTGGTCCCCGCGTCCGCCGCGGGCGCCCCGGTGCAGTTCGGTCAGGTGCAGTTGCAGATCGCGCCGGTTGGCGCCGAACGCGTCCAGCGCGCCCACCTGGGCCAGCCGCTGTGCGATCGGCCTGCTGGGCCGGGCCCGTTCCCAGAAGTCGAGGAGGGAGGCGTACGGCTGGCCCTCGGCGATCCGCTCCGCCTCGGCCTCGCTGATGCCGTGCACGTCGGAGAGCGCCAGCCGCAGGCCCCACACCTTCGACCCCGGGTCACCTGATTCAGACACCAGTTCGATCCGGTGGGCGACCCCCGACTTGTTCACGTCCAGCGGCAGGATCGGCACCCCGCGCCGCCGCGCGTCCGCCAGCAGCAGCCGCTTCGGGTACATCCCGGGGTCGTGGGTGAGCAGCCCGGCGTAGAAGGCGGCCGGGTGATGGGCCTTCAGCCACGCCGACTGGTACGTCGGCACGGCGAAGGCGACGGCGTGCGCCTTGCAGAAGCCGTACGAGCCGAAGGCCTCGACGATCTCCCAGGTCCGCTGAATCGTTTCCGCGTCGTAGCCCCGGTCCGCCGCGTGCTGGGCGAACCACACCTTGATACGCCCCTGCGACTCCGGGTCGGACAGCCCGCGCCGCACCCGGTCCGCCTCGCCGCGCCCGCAGCCGGTCATGATCGAGACGATGTCGATGATCTGCTCGTGGAAGACCACGACCCCGTACGTCCCCTCCAGCGGCCCGGCCAGGTCCTCGTGCGGATAGCGCACCGGCGCCCGCCCGTGCCGCGCCTCGATGAACGGCCGCACCATGTCGGCGGCGACCGGCCCCGGGCGGAACAGGGAGATGTCGACCACGAGGTCGTGGAAGGTGGCCGGCTGGAGCCGCCCCACCAGGTCCCGCTGGCCCGGCGACTCGATCTGGAAGCAGCCGAGCGTCTCGGTGGACCGGATGAGCGCATACGTCGCCGGGTCGCCCTCGGGCACCGCGTCCAGGTCGATCCGCTCCCCCGTCGCCCGCTCCACCTCGGCGACCGCGTGCGCCATCGCCGACTGCATCCGCACGCCCAGCACATCGAGCTTGAGCAGCCCGAGGTCCTCCACGTCGTCCTTGTCGAACTGCGCCATGGGGAAGCCCTCACCGCTGGTCGGCATGACCGGCGTCCGGGTGAGCAGGGAGGCGTCGGACAGCAGCACTCCGCAGGGGTGCATGGCGATCCCGCGCGGGAGCGCGTCCAGCGCCTCGACCAGCTCCCACAGCCGCCCGTACTTCTCCTGCTCCCCCGCCAGCTGCCGCAGCTCGGGCAGCTCCTGGAGCGCCGCGCGGGCGTCGCGGGCGCGGATGTGCGGGAAGGACTTGGCGACGCGGTCGATCTCGGCCGGGTCCATGGACAGCGCGGCGCCGACGTCGCGGATGGCGTGGCGTACGCGGTAGGTCTCCGGCATCGCGACCGTGGCGACCCGCTCGGTGCCGAACCGGTCGATGATCGCGCGGTACACCTCGAGCCGGCGGGCGGACTCCACGTCGATGTCGATGTCGGGCAGCACCACCCGCTCCTTGGACAGGAAGCGCTCCATCAGCAGCCCGTGCTCGACCGGGTCGGCGTGCGCGATGCCCAGCAGGTGGTTGACGAGCGAGCCCGCGCCTGAGCCCCGGGCGGCCACCCGGATGCCCATGTCCCGCACGTCGTCGACGACCTGGGCGACCGTCAGGAAGTACGAGGCGAAGCCGTGGTGGGCGATGATGTCCAGCTCGTGGTGCATCCGCTCCCAGTACTCGCGGCGCCCGGCGTAGCCGCGCAGCACCATGCCCGCCGCCGCCCGGGAGGCCAGCGCCCGCTGGGCGGTGCGCCGACCGGCGCCGACGAGGTGCGGCTCGGGGAAGTGGACGCTGCCCATGCCGAGGTCGTCCTCGGGGTCGACCAGGCACTCGGCGGCCGTGGCCTGGGTCTGCTCCAGCAGCCGGTGCGCCGCCTCGCGGCGGAAGCCCGCGGCCTCCACGATCCGCTCGGCGATCCTCGCCATCTCGTCCGGGCCCTTGAGCCAGGCCTCGCCCGAGTCGAGCCCCTTGGCCGGGTCGATGGGGACCAGCCGGCGGGCGGCGTCCAGGACGTCGGCGACCGGGCCGAGGCCGGGGTCGGCGTAGCGGACGGCGTTGCTGAGCACGGGGCGGACGCGCTGCTCGGCGGCGAAGCCGAGGGTGCGGGCGGCCAGGCGCAGGGAGCCGGGGCCGGTGCCCTTGCGGCCGTGCCAGACGGTCTCCAGGCGCAGGGCGTCGCCGTAGACCTCCCGCCAGGGGGCGAGCAGCCGGGCGGCGCGGTCGGGGCGGCCGGCCGCCAGCGCGCGGCCGACGTCGGAGTCGGGGCCGAGCAGCACGGTCAGGCCGTCGGCGTGGTTGGCCTCCCAGGACAGCCGCGGCAGCCCCTCGGCGGTGTGGGCGGCGGAGACCAGTCGGCACAGATCGGCCCAGCCGCGGGCGCCGGCCCGGGCGAGGAAGGTGACCCGGGGTGTCGATTCGTCGATGAAGGCACCGCCGCGCACCGGGGTGCGGCGCCGCTCCCTGCGGACGGACCCGTCACCGCCCGGGGCCGCGGGCGGGGCCACCGCCAGCTCCGCGCCGAACAGGGGACGCACACCCGCCCCGGCGCAGGCCTTGGCGAAGCGGACGGACCCGGCGAGGCTGTCGCGGTCGGTGAGGGCGAGGGCGTCCATGCCCCGTTCGCCGGCGCACTCGGCCAGCCGTTCCGGGTGGGAGGCGCCGTAGCGCAGGGAGAACCCGGAGACGGTGTGCAGATGTGTGAAACCCGGCACACGCACCTCCCGCACTCGTGAGCCGCGACCGACTCTCGAACAAATGTTCCCAGCTACCTCACCCCCACCATAGACCAATTCTCGAATACGTGTGCGACATCCGCTCGGCCCCGTCCCACCTGCGCAAACACCCGGCCCCTCGCACCGTGGGGGCATGACGCAGAGCACCGGCGCCGGCACGGGGAGGGGCTCGTTCCTCGACGAGCTGAAGGACGCCGTCACCCCGCACGCCACGCTGCTCGTCGCCGGGGTGATCGCGCTCCAGCTGCTGTTCATCGCCTCCTACGTCGGGGCCCTGCACGACCCGAAGCTGCGCGACGCCTCCTTCGGCGGTCACGGCATGACCGTCTCGCTGCCGGTGCTCTCGGCGTGGGCGCCGGCGGGCATCGCGGTGACGCTGGTGATGGCCGCCCTGCGCACGAGGGAGGACGACCGGCCGCGGGCCGGCTGACACCCGCCGCACCCACCACCGACGACCACCGCACGCCCGGCCGGCCACCGGCGCACACGCGAGAAGTCCCGCCCCTGATGCCAGGAGCGGGACTTCTGCGCGTGGTGCGGGTGCCCGCGTCAGCCGATCTGGGTGCCGGTGGCCGACAGGGCCTCCGTCACCGGCTGGAAGAAGGTCGTGCCGCCGGAGGTGCAGTCGCCGCTGCCGCCGGAGGTGAGGCCGACCGCCTTGTCGCCCGAGAAGAGCGAGCCGCCGCTGTCACCGGGCTCGGCGCAGACGTCGGTCTGGATCAGGCCGTTGACGATGTCGCCGTTGCCGTAGTTCACGGTGGCGTCCAGGCCCGTGACGGTGCCGGAGTGGACCTGGGTGGTGGAGCCGCTGCGGGTGACCTGCATGCCGACGGTGGCCTCGACCGCGCCGGAGATGGCCTGCGAGGAGCCGTCGTAGAGGTTCACCTCGCTCGGGTGGTTCACGTCGGCGGTGTACTTGACCAGGCCGTAGTCGTCGCCCGGGAAGCTGGAGGCGGCGTTCTCGCCGATCACATTGCCGGAGGAGTCCGACCAGGTGGAGATGCCCTCGGTGCAGTGCCCGGCGGTGAGGAAGTGCGGCTCGCCGCCCTTGGTGACGTTGAAGCCGAGCGAGCAGCGCCCGCCGTTGCCGGTGATGGCGTCACCGCCCGCGATGAAGGGCTTGAACTCGCCCTTGGTGCGCTGCAGTTCGGCCTTGGCACCGAGCTTCTCGACAACCTCGGTGAGCTTCCCCCACTCGGCCTTGGAGACCGTGCGGTCCGCGGTGACGACGACCTTGTTGGTGACCGGGTCGGTCGCCCAGGAGGTGCCGGGGATGGTGGCGTCCTGCTTGAGGGTGGTGCGCGCGCTCTTGAGGTCGGCGAGGGAGTTCGCGACGACTCTCGCCTTGGCTCCGGCCTTCTCGACGGTCTCGGCGGCGGCCTGGTCGACCACGTTCACCACGAGGCTCTTGGACTTGGCGTCGTAGTACGTACCCGCCGCGTCGGAGCCGAGTTCTCCGGCGAGCGTCGAGGCGAGCTTTCCGGCCGCCGTCACCGAGAGGGTGCGGGGCGCGGATTCGGCCGGGGTCTCACTGGCGTTCGCAGTCTGGAAGGTGACTGCGGCGGCGACCAGGGCGACAACCGCCCCGCCTGCCATGGCGGCACGCCGCTTGGGTATGCGTCGGTGCTTCAACTCACGTCCTCCTGTGGGGGGACGGTCCGGAAGGCTGTGGGGGCTTCACGAACCGGAAGGCGTACGGTCACGAGGGCGGCCCGCAAGAAAATGGCCACGCCCGCACCGGTTGAACGGCGCCTACTCTTCCGAACCTCACAGGGCGCACACAAGGTCGACTTCGAGACGCGCGTACGACAACGGCCGTACGCCCCTTATGTCCTGACACATCTTGACCCCGGCGACCGGTTCACTCTGCAAACATTACGAGCGGGTAACCAGCAGCCCGATTCATGCCATCTACACCTGGCCGAAAACCGACGGCGCCGGATCCGAATCCGAACGGTGCGCGGTATCACGCGGGCGCGCCGGATCCACCCGAGCCTCCCGAGGCAGCAGCGAACCCGCGCCCCGCCCCGCACCCCGCCCCGCACCCCGCCCCGCACCCCGCCAAAAACGGGCATCCAAGCAAAAAAGGGGCGAGCCCCCGCACCCTGGACCGGGTGCAGTCCTGGCTCGGTGGCAGCCCCGGGTACGGGGCGAGCCCCCGCGCCCTGGACCGGGTACGGGGGCTCGCCGTGAGCCGGTTGCGGTGGAACGGGCGGGACCGGTGGGGCGGTCCGTGCCCGAGGCCTCAGTAGACGCTGACGCCGTAGGCGCTCAGCGCCTCCGTCACCGGCTGGAAGAAGGTCGTGCCACCGGTGGTGCAGTTGCCGCTGCCGCCGGAGGTCAGACCGTAGGCCGTGCCGTTGCTGCCGTAGAGCGGGCCGCCGGAGTCGCCGGGCTCGGCGCACACGGTGGTCTGGATGAGCCCGTACACGATGTCACCGCCGCCGTAGTTCACGGTCGCGTTCAGCGCGGTGACCCGGCCGCTGTGCGTACCCGTGGTGGAGCCGTCACGGATGACGGTGGTGCCCACGCTCGGGGTGGCCGCGCGCACGATGTCCACGCCGCCCGCCGTACCGGGCTTGCTGACGGAGGAGTTGGTGTACCGGACGATGCCGTAGTCGTTGCCCGGGAAGCTGGAGCCCGCCGTGCTGCCGAGCACCGTGGTGCGGCCGGAGTTGGAGTACCAGGTGCCCGCGCCGTCGGTGCAGTGACCGGCGGTCAGGAAGTACTCGGCGCCGCTGCTGGAACGGACGTTGAAGCCGAGGGAGCAGCGCCAGCTGCTCGCGTAGATGGCGTCACCGCCCTGGATCAGCTTGGTGAACTTGCCCGGGGTGCGCTTGATGGTCAGCGCGTCGGCGTTCTCGCCGGCCTGCTTCTTGATCTCGGCGATCTCGGCCCGCGAGACGGTGCTGTCGACGGTGACGAGCACCCGGTTGGTCTTGCTGTCGACGGCCCAGGCGGTGCCCGGGATGTCGGCCTTCAGCACCGAGTTGCTCGCACTCTTGAGCTCGGAGGCGCTGAAGGTGGTGGGGGTGTCGGACGCGTTCGCGCTGGGGACCGCGAACGCGGCAGCGGCCACGAGGCCGGTGGAGACGGCGATCAGCCGGGTCCGTCTCGAAATGCCGCTGCGGGGGGTGGTGCGCTTGATCCTCACTTTTCGTTCCTCCACAAAGGAAGTCGGGGGCCCTCGTGGGGTTCGGGCCCGTGAGGCGCAGCCGGGGACCCAAGGTGTCCGGATTCCGAACCCGCTGTGTCCCTGACAAGCGCTGACCGCGAGTATTCGGCCGACCGACCGTTCGACGCAAGGGTGCCTTTCGGCCGTCAATCTTTGAACCATCTGCGCGACTTGCCCCCTGGCCAGGCCCAAGTCACCTGCGAACAGCGCACGTCAGGGCGCAGTCAGCGCTTACACCTCGCACCCGCGGTTGTCCGGAAGTCGCCCTTCCGCATAGCTCACTCAGGGTTCCCCGGCCGAAACGCAGCGGCGTCAGCAGTCGCAGCACTCGCAGCAGTCGCAATCGCAGTCACGGCAGCAGCCCTCGCGCTTCTTGCGCGACCACGGCCCCTCGTACTCCTTGGCGCAGCACAACTTGCAGGTGCAGCACAGCAGCCAGAACATCCCGCACCCGGCCCAGAAGCCACGCCGCCGCGGCGGCTGAGGCGCGGTCCCGCCACCGAACCCGCCCGAGCCGCCGGACCCGCCGAACCCGCCGGACCCACCGAATCCTCCGGACCCGCCGAAGTCACCGCCACCGCCGCCACCGGGCGCTCCCCCGCCGCCGGCATACGGATTGCCGCCCGCATACGGGGTGCCCCCGCCGTACGGATTGCCGCCCGCATACGGGGTGCCCCCGCCGTACGGATTGCCGCCTCCATGGGGATTGCCGCCACCGTACGGGTTCTGCGGGTGCTGTCCGTGCGGGCCCGGCTGGTGGGTGGCGCACACCGGCACCGTGCCGAAGGCCCGGTCCACCGAGCGCCTGAGCTCGTGCACCAGCAGCAGATGCACCAGCCCCCGGTCGGTGAAGTCGGCCTCCCGCAGCGCCAGCCGGATGCCGTGCACGGCGTCGTCGGCGAGGCGGCGCGCCTCGGTGAGCGGGGTGCCGGTCGCGGTGAGCGGGTTCCAGGCACCCGACGCGGCGTCAGCCTCCCGGTCCTCCACGGCGTCCAGCAGATGCGCGAGGCGCCCGAAGAGGCGCCCGGCCTCGGCGAGCGGCGCGGCGTTGTGCGGGCGCCCGGCGAGCACCGCGGTGTGGGCGAAGGCGGCGGCGGTGGCGGTCTCGGTGGGTTCGGTGACCGTGAGGATCGAGGTGCCGGGCCCGGCGAGGGCCTCCACAGCCGTCTGACGGTCCACGGCGTCGAGCAGAACGGCCGTGTCGAAGCCGACGTCCGAACCGGTGCGGGCCCCGGCCCGGTCCCAGCTCGCGGCGACCCGGCGGGCGGCGAGCGCGACCGGCCGGCGGGCCAGCAGCCCGTCGCCGTCGGCGACATGGTCGCGCACCTTGGCCGAGGCGAGCACGAGGGAGACGGCCGCCGCGAGCCTGGCGCCCTCACCGTGTGCGACGGACGCGGTGCGCATCCCGCGCAGCGGACACGGTCCCGCCGTGCGCCGTCCCGCCTCGGCCGGCCCGGCCTGAGCCTCCGTCAATACCGAGATGAGCAGCCCGTCGTAGTTGGTGCCGATGCGGGAGAGCTGACCGTGGTCACCGCGCAGCGCGAGGCACAATCCGCACAGGTGCGCCATCCACTGGGCCGTGAACCGCTCCCCCAGCCGGTGCCGGCAGGGCCTGACCATTCCGAACACGATGTTCCCCGTCGCAGTAGTACAAGCTGAGCGGCGGCATCGTATCGAGCCTTCTCATTGCCGTGGATTCACCCGTACGCACCGCGCATCACCCGTACGCCGCGAAGAATCATATTTCACTCACAGTCAGCAGCCGTTTGCATCAAGACCCTTGGGAAACACGGACTCTCGACGGATCGGTCGTGCACCAGTACCGTCACAAACCCCCCGTGCGGCGTCTATCCACTTGGCGCGCCATCCGCATCATGGACGACCATAGGGGTGCGGAAAGCAAGACAAGACCGCTGTGAGAGGAGGCGTCCATGGGATCGGTACGCAAGGCAAGTGCCTGGCTGGGCCTCGTCGACGACACCGAAGACGAGCGTTACTACGACGACGACTACTCCGACGGGGCCGAGTCCGAGGATGCCTGGGCCACCGATCCGCGGGTCAAGGTGGCCTCGGACGTCGCCGAGGAGAAGGGCCGCCGCATCGGCACCATCACCCCGGACAGCTTCCGGGACGCCCGCGCGATCGGCGAGCTGTTCCGCGACGGTGTGCCCGTCGTCATGAACCTCACCAACATGGAGGCCGCCGACGCCAAGCGCGTGGTGGACTTCGCCGCGGGTCTGATCTTCGGTCTGCGCGGTTCCATCGAGCGGGTCTCCAACCGGGTCTTCCTGCTGAGCCCGGCCGACACCGAGGTGGTCAGCGGTGAGCCCGCCGCGCACCGGGCGGACGGCTTCTTCAACCAGAGCTGAGGCAGGACCGCCTCCAGGCCGCTCACCGGTCCCGCCTCCTCCCCCGGTCCGGCCGTCTACCGGAACGCGTCGATCCCGGTGAGCGCCTTGCCCAGCACCAGCTGGTGCATCTCGACGGTGCCCTCGTAGGTGAGCACCGACTCGAGGTTCGTCGCGTGCCGCATCACGGGGTACTCCAGCGAGATCCCGTTGGCACCGAGAATCGTGCGGGCCGTGCGGCAGATGCCGATGGCCTCGCGGACGTTGTTGAGCTTGCCGAAGCTGACCTGCTCGGGACGCAGGCGGCCGGCGTCCATGCGCCGCCCCAGGTGATGGGCGAGCAGAATCCCCTTGTGCAGTTCGACCGCCATGTCGGCGAGTTTGGCCTGGGTCAGCTGGAATCCGCCGATGGGCCGCCCGAACTGCTCCCGCGACTTCGCGTAGTCGACCGCCGCCTCGAAACAGCTGCGCGCGGCGCCCATGGCACCCCAGACGATTCCGTACCGCGCGTGCGACAGACAGCTCAGCGGGCCGCGCAGCCCGGTGGCCTCCGGCAGCACGGCGTCGGCCGGCAGCCGGACGTCGTCGAGAACCAGCTCGCTGGTGACGGAGGCGCGCAGCGACCACTTGTGCTTGATCTCGGGGGCGGAGAAGCCGGGGACGTCGGTCGGCACGGCGAAGCCGCGGATGCCCTCGTCGGTCTGCGCCCACACGACCGCGACCCCGGCCACCGAGCCGTTGGTGATCCACATCTTGCGCCCATTGAGCACCCAGTCGGAGCCGTCGCGCTTGGCGTAGGTGCGCATCGACGCCGGGTCGGAGCCGTGGTCGGGTTCGGTGAGCCCGAAGCAGCCGATGACCTCACCGGACGCCATCCGCGGCAGCCACTGCTGCTTCTGCTCCTCGCTGCCGTAGCGGTGGATGGCGTACATCGCCAGGGAGCCCTGCACCGAGACCAGGGAGCGGATCCCGGAGTCGGCCGCCTCCAGCTCCAGGCAGGCCAGCCCGTACTGCACGGCGCTGGCGCCCGCGCACCCGTAGCCGTCGAGAGACATGCCGAGGGCGCCGATCCCGCCCAGCTCACGGGCCAGTTCCCGGATGCCGGGCAGCTCGCCCTTCTCGTACCAGCCGGCGATGTACGGCAGCACCCGGTCCGCCGCCCAGCCGCGCACGGTGTCCCGGATCGCCAGGTCCTCCGGCTCCAGCAGATCGTCGATGCCGAGCGGGTCTGCGGGGTCGAAGGGAGGCAGCTTCGCGGACTTCGAGGACATGGGACCCTCCGGGGCGGTGTGACTAGCAGTGCTAGTCAAGCGGTCGGGGCGACGTTACGACGCCGTCCGCCGCACGTCCAGCCCGGCCCCGCGGCAGATGTCACACCTTCAGCTCGGAGACCCGGGGCTCAGCGGCCTCGCGGGGAGCGGGCAGGACCGGCGCGGACGGCTCGCACTGCATCCGGCGCGGCAGCCGCAGCGCCATCGCCGCGCCGAGCAGCAGCAGGCCGGCGCTGACCAGCAGCGTCACATGCAGGCCGTGCACGAAGGAGTGGCGGGCGGCGTGGCGCAGGGCGGTCCCGGCGGGGCCGCCGAGCTGGGCGGCGACCTCGTAGGCCTCGCCCAGCGAGTGCGAGGCGGACGCCGAGGCCCGCTCGGGCACCCCGGGCACACCGCTGAGGCCGGGGGCGTAGGCGGCGTTCATGACGCTGCCGAGGAGCGCGATGCCGATGCCGGCGCCGAGCTGGTAGGAGGTCTCGCCGATCGCCGCGGCGCCGCCCGCCTGCTCCGGTGGCGCCTCGCTCAGCATCGACTCGTACGCCCCGAACAGGGTGGTCTCCAGGCCGAAGCCGAGCAGCACGAACCCGGTCAGCATCAGCGCCGGGTTGTCCTGGCTGCCCATCGCGGTGAGGGCCACCACGGCGGCGGCGGTCAGGCAGAAGCCGGCGCTCACCATGCGGCGCGGGCCGAACCGGCGCAGCATCCTGGCGCCCGCGAGGCCGGCCGCCATCGCCGCGAAGGTCAGCGGCAGCAGCCTGAGGCCGGTCTCCAGCGGGGAGAGGCCGAGCACCAGCTGGAGGTACTGGGCGGCGATCAGCTCCAGGCCGACCAGCGCGAGCATGGCCAGCACGATGCAGCCCACCGAGGTGCTGAACGCGGGCCGGGAGAACGTCCTGAGGTCGATCAGGGGGTGCGCACGGCGCCGCTGACGGCGGACGAAGACGGCGAGCAGGACGGCCGCGGCGAGCAGCGGCAGCACCGTGCCCGGGCCGGTGACGTGCTCGCCGCTGCCGAGCCGCTTCACCCCGTAGACCAGGGCGAACAGTCCGGCCGCCGCCATCAGCGCGCCGGCCACGTCCCACGGGCCCCGGCCGTCGCCCTTGGACTCCGGCAGCAGGATCCGGCCCACCGGGAGGCTGACCAGCATCAGCGGGATGTTGACCAGGAAGACCGAGCCCCACCAGAAGTGCTCCAGCAGGAAGCCGCCGAGCAGCGGCCCGACGGCGGCGCCCACCGCGGCGACCGCGCTCCACACCCCGATGGCGAGGGCGCGCTCGCGGCGGTCCGGGAAGACCTGGCGGAGGATCGACAGGGTGGCCGGCATGATCATCGCGCCGCCGACGCCGAGCAGCGCCCGCGCCACGATGAGGACCTGGGCGTTGTCCGCGAAGGCCGCCATGCCGGAGGCGAGGCCGAAGAGGGCGTAGCCGAGCAGGAGGACGCGTCTGCGGCCGATCCGGTCGCCGAGCGTGCCGAAGAGGATCAGCAGCGAGGCGCACACCAGTGGATAGGCGTCGACGATCCAGAGCAGCTCGATCGCACCGGGCCTGAGATCCTCGGTGACGGCGGGGACCGCCACGTGCAGCACGGTGGCGTCGACGGCGACCAGCAGCAGGCTGACGCAGAGGACGACGAGCACCACCCAGCGGTTGGCACCGGCCCCGGCCGCCCGACGGCGCAGCGCGGTGGCGGCCGTGGTCGTCCCGGACATGTACGTACCTCCCAGATGTTCCCTCGCGTCGGCGGGCCCGCGGGGTGGGGACTCCCCGCGGCTCGGCCGGAGAGGAGCGGTGTCCCCGGCCCGCGCAACGACATGGCGAGTGACACGTCAGCGTACGCGAGTGAGAGCCGTGGTCGAGTGGTGGGCCTCTCATCACATCTGTGAGACCGCTGTGGCGTACGCCACTCACGAGGGTGATGAGGCCCCGCCGGGCCGACCGGTGGGCGTTCCGGTCGATAATCGGGCAGGTGACCGATCTTGCACCGCGTGCCGCGGCCCGTCCCGTCCCGCTCCTGCGCCGGGCCGCCCCGGCGCTCCTCGGGTACGCCGCCGTGCGGGCCCTCGGCCTCGTCGTCCTTGCGCTGTGGAGCGAGGCGCGCGGCAAGAGCGCGTACACCCTGCTGACGGCCCGCTGGGACGCGCTCTGGTACACCCGGGTCGCCGAGCTGGGCTACGGCTACGAGGTGCGGCTGCCGAACGGGGACGTGCACTCGAACCTCGCGTTCTTCCCGCTGCTGCCCTGGCTGGAGCGGCTGGTGGCGGCGGTGTCTCCGCTGTCGTACGCGGACGGCGGCTTCCTGGTCAGCCTGCTCGCCTCGCTCGCCGCGGCCTGCGGGATCTACGCGGTCGCGGAGCATGTGCACGGCCGCCGGGCGGGGGTGTGCGCGGTCCTGCTGTGGGCGGCGCTGCCGGTCGGCGTGGTGCAGTCGATGGCGTACAGCGAGTCGCTGTTCACCGCGCTGGCCGCCTGGGCCCTGTACGCCGCCCTCACGGGGCGCTGGGTCGCCGCGGGCGCCCTGGCGGCGCTGGCCGGTCTGACCCGCCCGGTGGGCCTTGCGGTGGTGGCGGCCGTCTGGGCGGCCGGGGCGGTCTGCTGGATGCGGGGCCGCAGCACGGAACCGGACGGCGGCGCCCGGCCGGCGGCACGCGCCGCCACCGGCGACCGGCTGCGGCTGGTCCCCGGCATGGCTCTCGCCCCGCTCGGCGTGGCCGGCTATGTGCTGTGGGTGGGGTGGCGGACCGGGGACGGGATGTCCGGCTACCTGAAGGTGCAGGCCGGGTGGCGGAACGGGTTCGACGGGGGGTACGCCTTCGCCCGGTTCGTCGCCGGGAAGCTCACCTCGTTCCCGTCGGTCCTCGCCGGGCTGGGGCTGGTCGCCGGGGTGGCGCTGGTGGTGTGGCTGTACGCGGTCTGCGTACGGCAGCGCCAGCCGCTCCCGCTCCTGGTGTACGCCGGGGTCGTCACCGCGCTCGCCCTGTGTGCGTCCAGCTACTTCGGCTCCAAGCCGCGTCTGCTGCTGCCGGCCTTCCCGCTGCTGTTGCCCCCGGCCATGGCCCTGGCGAAGCGGGGCAGGCGTACCGCGACGACGGTGATCGGTGCGCTCGCGGTGATCTCCGCGGTGTACGGGGCCTTCTGGCTGAACGGCTCGGGTCCCCCGTGATCGGGTCTCCCCGAGGCGCTCGGACGTGGGGCCCCGGACGTGGGCGGGAGGGCCCGGGAAATGCCCGGACAGGCCATGGTGAACAATTGAAGAAGCCGGAACCAATTCACCGTCCGTAACGATCAGGAGAATTGAAAGCCACGGCCTCCGGTGATTGCAGAAATGCCGGAATTAAAAGCGCAGCTGAGAGGAATGCCACATCACATCGTCATCACAAAGCCGCTGATTCGACGGGGTTCCACGCTCACTCGCTGTAACGTCGATCGGGTGCGTACCGAACGGAAGCCCACCCGACTGGACCGGGTGTTCGCGAGGCTGGATCGTGAGCCGGAACGACCGGCTCACATCGACGTGCCGCGGATGAGCCGGCACCGGGTGGTGCTCTTCGGCGCCACTCTGGCCTTCTACCTGGCGATCGTGTGGGCCGTGCTCGACACCTCCTGGCTGGTCCGGCTGGACTGGCAGGTGATGTTCTTCCGCCCCTACGAGCAGTGGTCCGAGCTGCACGCCTTCGTGGACTACTACGTGGTCCTCGGCCAGCGCGGTCCGACCGCGGTGATGGTGGCGGCCTGGCTGGGCTGGCGCTCCTGGCGGCAGCACACGCTGCGCCCGCTGCTCGCGCTCGGGGTCTCCCTGCTGTTGCTCAACGTCACCGTGGGCGCCGCCAAGTACGGCATGGGGCGCCTTGGGCCGCATTACGCGACGGAGATCGGCTCCAACGAGATGTTCCTCGGCGGGGACATATTTCCCAGCGGTCACACCGCGAACGCCGTGGTGACCTGGGGAATCCTGGCCTATCTGGCCTCCACCCCGCGGGCGCGGCGCTGGCTGTCGGCGCTGTCCGCGGTGACCTCGCTCGGCGTGGGCATGGCCACCGTCTACCTCGGTACGCACTGGCTGAGCGATGTGCTCCTCGGCTGGGCGGCGGGCCTGCTGATCCTGCTGGCGCTGCCCTGGTTCGAGCCGCTGATCGCCCGCTCCGAGACCCGGATCCTCGACCTGCGGGACCGCTGGCGCGACCGCCGCCGGGCCGCCGGGCTCCGCCCCGCCGGTGCTCCGGTGGTGCTCACGCCGCTGTCCGGCCACGACGACGCCCCGGCGCGGGAGCCGGTCGGCGCGGGCCGCGCGGGCAGCCGTCCGCCCGCCTATCTGGCGCCGGGACCGCACACCACGCGCGCGGAGCGCACCCCGGTCACCCCGGCCGGCAGCCGCCGCCCGCAGCCCGAGCGGCACCACCCGCGCGGCACCTCGCCCGCGGGCCGGCCCTGAGGCCGCCGTTCCCGCACAGGCCAAGGCCCCGGTTCCTCCGTGGAACCGGGGCCTCTGTGCAGGTTCTCAGCCCTTCCAAACGCCGCTGTGCAGGTCCTCGGCCGATCCGGGCCGCCGCTGTGCAGGGCCTTCAGCCCTTCCAGGCCCGTGCCACCCGGCCGTCCTTCACCTCGAAGTTCAGCCGGCCCACCCGGTACTCCATGGTGATGATCGCGCCGGGCGGCAGGGCCCGCACCGTCGACCAGCCGCGCTCGCGCGCCAGGTCCTCGGCTCGGCCGGCGGTCAGGCCCACATAGGCGTCCGGGTTGTCGTCGGGTTCCGCGGAGGGTGTCGGGATCGGTGCCATGCGGCCACGCTATGCCCTGCCCGGTGCGCGGGGAAGCCCGGCTCCCCGGACTTGCCCCAGCCTTCCCCGGGCGGCCCGGTGTCTGCCGGCGGTCACGCTTGTGTCACAGGATCACGACAGCCGACCGGTCCACAGACCGTCACACCAACGAGCGATTCTCGCCACCTTCGCCGGGCATTCGAGGGTGACTTCCGCGCGTCGCGCGAGAGCCTCGGTGCGACCCGGGATTAAGTCCCGGACAAGGGGTCACGGGTGCATTTTCCCGGCCCGACCCGCACCCGCGGACGAATACGGGCGGCGCGTCCCCTTTCCGGATTCCGTCGTCCGGCCGGTCACGCCCCTGTCGGAGCGCCCACCGGGCGAGCATCGTGGCGGGACCCGCGGGCACGTGTGGCACGGGCCGTCGCGGGCCCGGTGCGCGAGAGCGAAAGGGCGAGGGAGCCATGGGGACGCAGACCGTTCAGGCGGCACCGGCGCCCGCGCCGACGCGGCGCGGACGTGTGATCATCGACTGGCTGACCACGACAGACCACAAGAAGATCGGCCACCTCTACCTGATCACGTCCTTCGTGTTCTTCCTGATCGGCGGCGCGATGGCGCTGGTGATGCGGGCCGAGCTGGGCCGTCCGGGGACGCAGATCGTCACCAACGAGCAGTTCAACCAGCTGTTCACCATGCACGGCACGATCATGCTGCTGCTGTTCGCGACGCCCAGCTTCGCCGGGTTCGCCAATGAGCTGATGCCGCTGCAGATCGGCGCGCCGGACGTGGCCCTCCCGCGGCTGAACATGTTCTCGTACTGGCTGTTCCTGTTCGGCGGGCTGATCGTGCTCGGCTCGCTGGTGGTGACCGGGGGCCCGGCCGCCTTCGGCTGGTTCGCCTACGCGCCGCTGAACAGCCTGGAGTACTCGCCGGGCATCGGCGCCGACCTGTGGATCATGGGGCTGGCGCTGACGGGCTTCGGCACCATCCTCGGCGCGGTCAACTTCATCACCACCATCATCGGGATGCGCGCCCCCGGGATGACGATGTTCCGGATGCCGCTGTTCACCTGGAACACGCTGTTCACGTCGATCCTGATCCTGGTGGCGTTCCCGGTGCTGGCGGCGGCGCTGCTGGTGCTGGAGGCGGACCGCCGGTTCGGCTCGCACGTGTTCGACGCGACCAACGGCGGCGCGATTCTCTGGCAGCACCTGTTCTGGTTCTTCGGGCACCCCGAGGTCTACATCATCGCGCTGCCGTTCTTCGGCATCGTCACGGAGATCATTCCGGTGTTCTCCCGCAAGCCGCTGTTCGGCTATCTCACGCTGGTCGGCGCCACCATGGCGATCACCGGTCTTTCGGTGGTGGTGTGGGCGCACCACATGTTCGCCACCGGTGCGGCGCTGCTGCCGTTCTTCTCCTTCACGAGTTTCCTGATCGCGGTGCCGACGGGGGTGAAGTTCTTCAACTGGAGCGGCACCATGATCAAGGGTTCGCTCTCCTTCGAGACGCCGATGCTGTGGGCGACGGGTTTTCTGGTGACGTTCCTCTTCGGCGGTCTGTCCGGGGTGATCCTGGCGTCGCCACCGCTGGACTTCCATGTGACGGACTCTTACTTCGTGGTGGCGCACTTCCACTACGTGGTGTTCGGCACCGTGGTCTTCGCGGTCTTCGCCGGCTTCTACTTCTGGTGGCCCAAGTTCACCGGGAAGATGCTCGACGAAAGGCTCGGCAAGATCCATTTCTGGACGCTGTTCATCGGCTTCCACACCACGTTCCTGGTGCAGCACTGGCTGGGCGCCGAGGGCATGCCGCGCCGCTACGCGGACTATCTCGCGGCGGACGGCTTCACCGCGCTCAACACGGTCTCCACGATCGGCGCGTTCCTGCTGGGCATGTCGACGCTGCCGTTCCTCTACAACGTCTGGAAGACCGCCAAGTACGGCCGGAAGGTCGAGGTGGACGACCCCTGGGGCTTCGGGCGTTCCCTGGAGTGGGCGACGTCGTGCCCGCCGCCGCGGCACAACTTCACGACGCTGCCCCGGATCCGTTCGGAGTCGCCGGCGTTCGATCTGCATCACCCGGAGTACGCGGCCGTGACGCCTCAGCCCGAGCCGAAGCGCGAGCAAGCCGGTCCCGAGCCGCAGTGACGGCGTCGATAAGCTCCTCCGGCTCCAGCACCTCGAACTCGAAGCCGAGCAGCATCACATGCAGGACCATCAGCTCCAGGCTGCCGGCGCCGGTGCGCAGCAGGCAGGCGTCCGGGCCGTCCGGTTCCAGCATGCCCGCGCTCGGTGAGATGCGTTCGGCGGCCTGCTCGAGGGGCGCCGGCAGCCGGATCACAGCGTGCGTGGCGTAGGCGCGGGTGGACACTCCCTGGGAGACGTAGGCGGCGAGGTCCTCGGCCGGGGGTTCGCGCGGCTCGAAGCGGGGGCCGTGCGGCGGCTTGGGGGTGATGCGGTCCACGCGGAAGGTGCGCCAGTCGGACCGGTCGAGGTCCCAGGCGACCAGGTACCAGCGGCGCTCGGAGCACACCAGGCGCAGCGGCTCGACCGTGCGGCGGCTGGAGTTGCCCTCGTGGTCGCGGTACTCGAAGCGCAGCCGTTCGGCGTCCCGGCACAGATGGGCCAGCTCGGTCAGCACCGCCGGGTCGACGGCGTCGGCGCCCGGGCCGCGCAGCATCGGCACGGTGAACGCGTTCAGGGCGCTCACCCGCCGGCGCAGCCGGTCCGGCAGCACCTGCTCCAGTTTGGCCAGCGCCCGCACCGAGGTCTCCCCGATGCCCTCGATGCCGCCGCCGGCCGCGGTGCGCAGGCCGACGGCGACTGCGACCGCCTCGTCGTCGTCGAGCAGCAGCGGCGGCAGCCGGGCGCCCGCGCCGAGCTGGTAGCCGCCGCCGGTGCCGGGGCTGGCGTGGACGGGGTAGCCCAGCTCGCGCAGCCGGTCCACGTCCCGGCGCAGGGTGCGGGCGCTGACGCCGAGCCGCTCGGCGAGGTCGGCGCCGGACCACTCGCGGTGGGTCTGGAGCAGGGACAGCAGGCGCAGCAGGCGGGCCGAGGTCTCCAACATGGAGGGAAGTCTGCCAGCCGTCGCGGACAGCCTCTGTCCTGAAGCTGGTGCGTCTTCGGTCCTCGGGGGACCGTCTCAGGGTTCGTAGGCGAGCTGCGGGACGGTGAAGCAGGTGCGGTTCATGTCGCCCTGGCTCACCCATCCCTTGCCGTCCTGCCAGCGGGCCACCGACAGACAGGTCCTGCTGGTCCTCGGCGGGTCGGGGGACGGTTTGAAGCTGACGGGGAGCAGCAGCCCGCCCGCGGTGTAGCCGTCGCCGCGGTTGACGTACGCGTCGACGCAGGCGCGGGTGATGCCCTCGTTCGCGCAGTACTTGGCGGCGTCGGTGAACCAGCGGGCGGCCGCCCAGCCCTCCAGCTGCCACTGGGAGTGCGTCTCCAAGTCCTCGGTGGCGTCCCGGAATTCCCGCACAGCGGGGTGGCTGGTGTCCTCGTAGTTGCGGCTGTGGCCGGTCGCCCACAGGGCGTTGCGGCAGCGCGGGGCGGCCTTGTAGTCGCGGGTCACGGCCGAGGTCCAGTTCTGCACATTGGTCACCTTGGCGGTGACCTTCGCGCCGGCCTCGTCCATCGCCCGGCACAGGCGGGCGTTGCCGTGCGCGTCGATGGCGTCGAAGACCAGATCGGCGCCCTGCTGCCTCAGATCGGCGGCCACCGCGCGGAAGTTGGGCAGCGCGAAGTCGACCTGCTCGGTGACCACGTCGTAGCCCTCGGCCTTCAGACCGCGTTCGATGAGCCGCGCGTAGGCGGCCGAGGCGGACTGGTTGTACGAGACGACCGCGGCGGTGCGGGCACCGTGCTCGCGTTTGAAGTAGCGGTAGACCTCGGTGCCGCCGTACAGCTTGCCGTCCCAGCCGGTGGTGCCGTTCCTGGGCGCCGAGGTGCCGTAGATGCTGTACAGGTGCGGATAGGTGTCGTAGGCGGTGCCGATGGGCTGGCCGCCGATGTCCGGGACGCCGGCGCTCGAGACCCGGGCGGCACCCGCGTAGTCGAAGGCGGTGGTGGCCACCAGGGCGACCACCTTCTGCTCGTCGACCAGCTTGCGCACGCACTCGTTGTTGCCGACGCCGCTGCCGCCGTCGTCGCACAGGTGCACCTCGACGCGCCGGCCGTCGATGCCGCCGCGGGAGTTGAGCCGGTCGAAGTACGCCTTGGCGCCGTCGCGCGGGCCGGTGAAGGCGCTGCCGCCGACCGGGCTGGTGGCGCTGGTGATGATGCCGACGTGCAGCGGCTCGCCGGTGGCCCGGGTGGGCGCGGGCGAGCGGTCGTCGGTGCCGAAGTCGCTCTCCGGCAGCCGGCTGCCGCACGCCGCGGTCAGGGCGAGGAGCGCGGCGGCGGCCAGCGCCATGGCGGGCAGCGTCCACCGACGGTGCGCCAGGGCCGGGAGCGTCCGCCCGCGGTGCGGCAGGGTCCGGGCGGACGCGGCCCGTCGGGGCGCCGGCACCTCAGCAGCCCGGGACGGCCGTGGCCGACCCATTGCCGCTCATCTGCACCAGCGCGCACAGGGTCTTGGCGGACACCTTCCAGGTGCCGTCCTGCTCGACGGCGGTGCCGGAGGCGTCGGGCAGGACGGTGGCGCCCTTGAGGGTCAGGGTGTAGGTCACGTCGGCCCCGGTGGGCGAGGTGAAGGTGATCTCGGTGACCTTCGCCTGCACCTGGCCGCCGCGCTGGTCGCCGCTGAAGGCCTGGAGCACCGGAGACATCTGCTCGCCGTTCTCCAGAATGGTCGTCTTGTCCTCCAGGGAGGTGGCGGGGTCGAAGAACTTCTCCCAGTTCTGCCGGATCTCCTGCTCGGCGGCCGCGCGGTCGGCGGGCGCGCTCGCCGGGGCGCTCGTGGTCCGTTCGGGTGTCGGTGTGGGCGGCGGGCTGGAGTCGCCGCCGCCGTCGTCATCGCCGCATGCCGCAAGTCCGGGGCCGAGTACCAGGATCACGGCCGCCGCCAGGGCGGAGCCGCGCCGCGTCGGCCGCGGGCCGCGTCCCCTTCCCCTGGTCCCCCGTGTTCCTCGTGTCCCCCGCCTGAGGTCGCTGCCGAGAACCATCTGGCTCACCACCGGGTGTCGGTCCGGGCCATGTGCGCCCGGTTCTTTCAGGGTCAGCTTCCACAAGGCATAGTGCAAGCCAACGCCCGACTTGGACAGTGGGCCAGGGATCCGGGACCCGGGGGCCGCGGGACACGGGCGGGCCGGCACATGCGCGGAGACGAACCGAGCGATGTGGGAGCCAGGATGCGGACAGCCCGACTGCGGACCGTGCACCCCGCCCTCTGGGCCGGCTGGGCGGCCCTCGCCGCCGGCGCGGTGCTGTGCGTCATCGGCTGGTACGGCATCTCCGGCGAGCGGTACGCCGAACGGCAGCTGCCCTATCTGGCCTCCTGCACCATCCCCGGCGCGGCGCTGATCATCGCGGGCGCGGCGCTGCTGGCGCACGGGCGCGACTCGCTGGCCGCCACCCGGGTGGAGGAGCTGTACGGGCTGCTGGTGGAGGCGGAGCCGGCCGACGTGGATGTCTCCGGGCAGGCGGCCGGTGCGCCGGTCGCGGTGAGCGGCGAGATGCTGATGGTGCCGGAGGGCACGCTGTGGCACCGCGCCGACTGTCCGCTGGTCGCGGGGAAGGCGGAGGCGGTGCCGGTGGACAAGGTGCTGGTGGCGGACGGCCGGCTGAGGCCCTGCCCGATCTGTGAGCCCGCCGGGGACGACGACTGAAGCCCGGCCGCCGATGTCCTCGCTGACGTACGACCTCACGCTGGCCGGGCTGTCGGTCGGCGCCGCCGCGGCGCTCACCGGCATCGGCCTGATCGTGACGTACCGGGCGACCGGCGTGCTGAACTTCGCGCACGGGGCGATCGCCATGGTGTGCGCCTATGTGCTGCGGCAGTGCGTGGTGGAGTGGGGCTGGCCGCTGTGGTGGGCGGCCGTGTTCGCGCTGGTGGTCGTGGCTCCGGGGATCGGGGTGGTGCTGGAGCGGTTCGTCTTCCGGCCGCTGTCCGTGCTGGGCGGCGATCCGGCGCAGACGCTGGTGGCTTCCCTCGGGGTGTTCGTGCTGCTGGTGGGCGGGGCGGCGCTGCTGTGGGGGCAGGGGGCGCGGGACGACGCGCCGGTGCTGCTGGCGGCGGAGCCGTGGGGCCAGCTCGCGGTGGTGGCGGTGCTGGCCGCGGGGGTGGCGGCGGTGGTGCGGTTCTCGCGGTTCGGGCGGGAGCTGCGTGCGGTGGTGGACGACCGGCAGCTGGCGGTGCTCGGCGGCGTGGACGCGGACCGGGTGGCAGCGGTGGGCTGGGCGTTCGGCTCGTTCACCGCGGGACTCACCGGGGTGCTGCTGGCGCCGTACGTGCGGCTGGACCCGTACGGGCTGCCGCTGCTGGTGATGGAGGTACTGGCGGTCGCGGTGGCCGCGCGGATGCGGTACCTGTCGGTGGCGGTCGTCGTGGCGCTCGGTATCGGCGTGGCGCAGAGCCAGCTGACCCGGCTGCATCCGTCCGGCTGGGCGCAGCCGCTGGTGCAGGCGCTCGGCTCCAACCTGTTCGTCGTCGCGCTGCTGATCGCCGCGCTGGCGCTGCCCGGTGTGGGCACGCGCGACGCGCTGCCGCGCTCGGCGACCGCGCGGGTGCCGACACCGCCGGGCGCCTGGATCGTGGCCGGGGTGCTGTTCCTGCTGCCGCTGGGCTTCGCCGGGCGCGATCTGCACACGGCCGTGCAGGTGCCGGCGCTCGGGGTCGTGCTGCTGTCGCTGGTCGTGGTCACAGGCCGGGGCGGGCAGATCTCCCTCGGCCAGGCGGCGTACGCGGGCCTGGGCGCCCTGTTCACGGCGCTGCTGGCCGCCGGGCGCTTCCCGGGCCTGCCCCGGCTGCCGGAGCTGGCCGCGCTGGCGGTGGCGGTGGTCCTGGTGGCGCCCCTGGGCGTGCTCACCGGCTGGCCGGCGATCGGCCGCCGGGGCCTGGCCCTGGCGCTGGCGACCTTCGCGGTCGGCGTGGGCGTGAGCCGCTTCGTCTTCGCCCAGCCCTACGCCACGGCGGGCCTGTTCCTGAACCGCCCCGCCGGCTTCGACAACGACCGCGCGTACTACGCCCTGGAGCTGGCCCTCCTGGTGTGCGCGCTGCTGGCGACGGCCGCGCTGCGCCGGGGCCGCGTCGGACGCGCCCTCGCCGCCATGCGGGACCACGAGTCCGGGGCCCGCGCGGCGGGCGTGCCCGTGTCCTCCCTGAAGCTGCTCGCCTTCGTCTGCGGTGCCGCGCTGGCCGCGCTCGGCGGCGGCATGCTCGGCATGGGGCTGCGCGCCTTCGACCCGGCCGCGTTCGACCCCGTGCGGGGCCTGCTGTGGTTCGCCGCGGTGGTGGTCCTGGGCGCCGACAGCACCCTGGGCGCCCTGCTCGCCGCGGCCCTCCTGGTCGGCCTCGACGCGGGCACCCGGGGCGGCGTTGCGGCGGCCGTCATCGGCGTCCTGGCCGTCCTCGTGGGCCGCTTCCCCGGCGGCCCCTACGAGGCCCTCCGCTCCGCCGCTCAACGCCTGCACGGCACCCCGTCCCTGACCCCGCTGGGCACCCGTCTCCGCCGCCTCCACGGCCCACCCGAGGAGCCCCCACCGGTACCAGTACCGTCCGGCGCCACGGCAGCGACGGCGACAGCGAGCGCCGGCCCGGCAAGCGCCGTGAGCAGTGTCCGGGGATCGGAGGCAGCTCCGGAGGCTCGGGCCACGGGCCCCGCGTGGCGCGACCGCCCCACACCGAGCACCGGTGCATCCCTCGACACCGCCACCCCGCCGGCGGGGCGGGAGGAGTCGGGCGGCGGCCCGGCAAGACCCGCAGGCGGCCCCCGGGACACAGAAGCAGCCCCGGACGCAGGGGACACCGGCACCCAGCCCACGGAGCGCGAGAAGGCGGGCGGCGGCCCGGCAAGACCCGCAGGCGGCCCCCGGGACACAGAAGCAGCCCCGGACGCACGGGACACCGGCACCCAGCCCACGGAGCGCGAGCGCCCGACACCGAGCACGGACTCCACCACCCCGCTGGCGGGACGGGAGGACGCGCACGTTGGTGAGCGACGCAGGGCCGACGCGGAGGCGGCAGGCGGCTGCGGGGCGCCACGGCCCCGGCGCGGGCGCGGTCGGGGATGGCTCGTATTCCCCGGCCGCTCCGGCACGGCGGAGCCCGGTGGGCCGGAGCGGCCCGCCGGCTGGGCGAGCGCGGCGGCCGCGTACGGGCCGGGTGACGTGCCCGTGCTCGAGGCGCGGGCGCTGCGCGTCCGGTACGGGGGGTTCACCGCGCTGGACGGGGTCGATCTACGGGTGCCGCCGGGGCGGGTCACGGCGGTGGTGGGGCCCAACGGGGCCGGGAAGAGCACGCTGTTCCACTGTCTCGCCGGGACGCTGCGGCCCGAGCGGGGGGTCGTGCGGTTCGGCGCACGGGACGTCACGCGGCTGCCCGCGCACGCGCGCACCCGGCTGGGCGTCGCGCGGACGTTCCAGCAGCTGGCGGTGTTCCCGACGCTCACGGTGGCGGAGAACGTGCGGGTCGGCGCCGAGCAGGGCCGGGTGAGCGATCCCGGCGCCGTGGAGCGGACGCTGCGGCTGTTCGGGCTGGACGGGCCGGTGCGGGCGCTGCCCGCCGCCGGTCTGCCGACCGGCACGCTGCGCCGCGTCGAGCTCGCCCGCGCCCTGGCCGGCGGCCCCCGCGTGCTGCTGCTGGACGAGCCCGCGGCAGGTCTGGACACCGCCGAAGTGGCCGCGCTGGCGCGGATCCTGAAGGCGCTGGCCGCCGACGGCATGGCGCTGCTGGTGGTCGAGCACGACCTCGACCTGGTCGCCGACCTCGCGGACGTGGTGCATGTGATGACGGCCGGCCGGATCGTCGCCACCGGACCGCCGGGCCATGTCCTGGACACCCTCGGGGAGGCGCCCGGACGATGACGACGACCACCACCGTCGCGCTGCGCCGGGCACGCGTGCGCTACGGGCCCCTGGAGGCGCTGCACGGCGTCACCCTCGTCGCGCCCGGGCCCGGCCTGACGGTGCTGCTCGGGCGCAACGGGTCCGGGCGCACGACCGTGCTGCGCGCCCTGGCCGGCACCGTGCGGCTGTCGGCCGGCGCGGTGGTGTGGGACGGCACAGACGTGACCCGGATGCCGGCGTTCGAACGGGCCCGCCGGGGGCTGTGTCTGGTGCCGGAGCGGCGGGCGGTGTTCGGCTCCCTGACGGTGCGGGAGAATCTCGCCCTCGCCGCGCCCGACCCCTCCCCCGCCCTGGACGCCTACCGGGCGCTGCGGCCGCTGCTGGACCGCCGGGCGGGCACGCTCTCCGGCGGCGAGCAGCGGATGCTGGCGATCTCCCGCGCCCTGCTGGCCCGGCCGCGTGTGCTGCTCGTGGACGAGCCGGCACAGGGCATGTCACCCGCGGTCGCGGCCCGCACGTACGAGCTGCTGGCGTCCCTGGACGCCTGTGTGGTGCTGGCGGAGCAGCGGCTGCCGCCCGCCCTGCACGGCCGTCCCGCGTTCGTCTACGAACTGCGCCGCGGGGCGGTCGTGTTCGCCGGGGAGGCGGGTGAGGTCGCCCGCCTCCCCGGCATCTGAACCCGGCCGGAGGGTTCAGAGTTCGCACAGTTCGCACAGATGTTCTCAGCTGTTCTCAGCTGTTCTCAGCTGTTCTCAGCTGTTCTCAGCTGTTCTCAGCTGTTTCTCGGCTGTTCTCGGCTGTTCTCAGAGTTTGAGCCGCTGGCCCGGCAGGATCACATCGGGATCGCCGCCGATGACGGCCTTGTTGGCGGCGTACAGCCGCTGCCAGGTGGTGCCGTGCCGTGCCGCGATGCCGCTGAGGGTGTCCCCCGCGCGGACGGTGTAGTCGCCGCGGGAGTGGTCACGGTCGGGGTGTCCGGTGGACCGCGCGGACGCCGCGGACTGCGACGGCTCGGCGGCCTTCTTCGCGGGCTTCGCGGGCTTGGCCGGCTCGGCGGCCTTCTGCGGCGCCCGGTTCGCGCTCACCGGGCCGGTCGCCGGTGCGCTGCCGGAGGCCCCGGCGCGGGCCGAGCAGACCGGCCAGGCGCCCCAGCCCTGGGCGCGCTGGACCTTGGTGGCGACGGCGATCTGCTGGGCCTTGGTGGCCCGGTCGGCGGTCGGCGCGTAGGCCGTGCCGCCGAAGGCGCGCCAGGTGGCGCCGGAGAACTGGAGCCCGCCGTAGTAGCCGTTGCCGGTGTTGATGTGCCAGTTGCCGCCGCTCTCGCACTGGGCGATGCGGTCCCACACCCCGCCGTCCGCCGCCGCGGCGGTGCCGCCGCCGGCCAGCAGCCCCAGGGGTGCGAGCAGCGCCGCACCGGCCAGGACGGCCGTCGTACGGACCCGGCCTCCGGTGCTCCCGGTGTCGCGGGAGGTGCCGGGGTCGCGGGAGTCGTGGGTGTTATGGGCACATTCGGACATGTAGTTCCCTCTCGAACAACCCGGGGCCCCCTGGGCGTCGCGCCGCCCGCCGCGCCATGGGGCGCACGGTCCGCGCTCGCCCCGTCCGCCTGTCGGGGGGTGGTGCGGTGGAGCATGGGATGGTGCGGTCGGCGGACGTACCCGGGCGGTGCTCGGTGCACACGGCGGAGGAATGTAAGGAGCCTCGCGGCTGCGGAGCAACCAACGGCCCGTCCGGGCAGGCCAGTTGGGCATTACCCGAGGTAGCGGCGAATTTCGGCCACCCATTTCATCAGCCGATTTCCTGATTTGTCGACCACTCGGGCCGCCGCTCCGTGACCCACCTCACACTGCCAACTTCTTTACAGCTGCGGCCAGTTGACGGTGAGTGCCCGATTCCGCGCCGAACGTGACGGTGTGCGCCGGTCGGTTCGATTCCGTTCGTCCAAGGGCGTGACTACCGCCACAGATCGTCCGTTGTCTTCTTCATGAGCCGGGGACCCACCCGGACCACGGGCCGGGAGCCACCCGGTCCCGTCACGCACCGCATCCCGAGGGAGCCACCCGTGCCGCGCATGCTCGACGTCAGCGACGAGGTACGCGCCGAGATCGGCGACGAAGAAGCCGACCGTCTGCTCGCCGGAGACACCACCCCGGGCGGTTACGACTGCACCTCGTGCCGCACCCCGGGCGACCCGGAGCAGGAGCGCACCAGCACCGTCCTGTTCATCGGGGAGGAGACCGCCGTCCTCGCCTTCGCCCACGCCACCTGTCTGCCCTCGCAGGTCGTCCAGGTCACCGAGGAGCAGCTGAGGGGTGCCGTGCGGTCCATCAGCGGCGGCCAGGCGGCCCAGGAGCCCGCCCCGCAGCCGGCGGCGCAGCAGAACGCGCCCCAGCAGGCCGTGCTCGGGGTGACCAGCGGACTGGTCCTGATCGCCGGGGAGTTGCACCCGGCCCTGGTCGTGGAGCCGACCGCGCCGGTCTCCCGCCCCGGTTCGTACGGCTCCGGCGACGACTTCCTGCCGCTGCTGATCGAGCAGGGCTTCATGCCGCTGAGCGAGCTGTCGGCGGTGCCGCCGGTACTGCACGGCTGGTCGGTGCTGCTGGCCGTGGGGCAGCTGCACGCGGTGCTCCAGCCGGGCCCCGACGGCGGCCGCCCGGTGGCCTGGTGGCAGGCGCACCAGCCGCTGCAGGTGACCGACGGCTGGCGCGCGGCCGCCAACAAGCACCAGCAGGTGCTGATGTTCGCCGCCCCGGTCGGCTCCATCGGCCGCCAGCCCCGCGAGGACCTGCTCCGCGAGGCCCTGGACCGTGCGGCAGAGGGCGGCCAACTGGTCGGCGCCGCCCTGCCACTCGCCGGCACCTGACCAGCGCCCCGCAGACGGGCAGCAACTGACCGGCGCCCCGCAGACGAGCAGCAACTGACCGGCGCCCCGCGGGCAGGCAGCTGAGCTGCGGCCTGCGGGCAGGCACCCTGAGCGGTGACCCGCGCGCATGCCCCGAGGGCAAGCCGCGGGCGGGCACCCGGGGGCGGGTAGACCTGCGGACGGACAGCTGAGCGGCGACTCGGGTAACCGGCGAAGCCCCGCAGGGAACCGCATCCCTGCCGCGCCGTCGCTGCCGCTGGCCGACACCTGAGGCGCGCCAAGCGAACGGCAACTGACCGGTGGCCCGCGCCGGGAGCACATCCGATGCCACGCGGCCGCCGCCGACGCCCAACACACTTGAGCGGCGGTCAGCGGGCGGGCAGCGTCCCTCGCGGGTACCCAAGGGGCGCGGGCAGGCATCCGGCGAAAGCCCCGCAGGGAACCGCATCCCTTGCCGGGCGGGGTCGTTTGCACATACGTGCACGCATATGACCTTTCCCGCCGCCAGCCGCTCCCGTCGGTCCCCGCCCCCGTGGGACCGGTCCGGGACGCCCGGCGCTGCCCCTCGGCCACGCCGATCTATGACGCGCTCTACGCCGAGTACGTCGAGTCCCGCCGCTCGCTGCCGGGTGACCGCAGCGGTGAGGAGCGGCTCGGCTTTGAATCCTTCGGGAGTCTCGCGCACCGCACGGGCTCCTACGGCGGTCATGGCTCGGGCTCCATCGGCGGCTCCCTGGGCGGCGGGGCGTACAGCGCCTACAGCGCCGGGGCCAACAGCGCCCGGCAGGGCGGCGCCGGCCCCCAGCCGCAGTGGCAGCGGGTGCCGGCCGGGCTGCCGCCGATGCCACGCCGGGGCCTGTAGCCGGGCAGCGGCCTACGACCACCCGGCAGCGGCACACAGACGAGCACACAGACGAGCACACAGACGACGGGGCGGCTCCCCTTGGGGACCGCCCCGCCTCACTGCCTGAAAGCCTGACGGCCTGGCGCTACTTCTTCTTGCCGCGCCGCTCGCGCACCCGCACCGAGATGTGGATGGGCGTGCCCTCGAAGCCGAACTCCTCGCGCAGCCGGCGCTCGATGAAGCGCCGGTAGCCCGCCTCGATGAAGCCGGTGGCGAAGAGCACGAACCGCGGCGGCTTGGTGCCCGCCTGGGTGCCGAACAGGATGCGCGGCTGCTTCCCGCCCCGCACCGGGTGCGGGTGGGCGGCGACCAGCTCGCCGAGGAAGGAGTTCAGGCGGCCGGTCGGGACCCGGGTCTCCCAGCCCGCCAGCGCCGTCTCGATCGCCGGGACCAGCTTCTCCACGTGCCGTCCGGTGCGCGCCGAGACGTTCACCCGGGGCGCCCAGGCGACCTGGCCGAGCTCGGTCTCGATCTCCCGCTCCAGGTAGTAGCGGCGCTCCTCGTCGAGGGTGTCCCACTTGTTGAAGGCGAGCACCAGCGCACGGCCCGCCTCCACCGCCATGGTGACGATGCGCTGGTCCTGCACCGAGATGGACTCGGAGGCGTCGATCAGGACGACCGCCACCTCGGCCTTCTCCACCGCGGCGGCGGTGCGCAGCGAGGCGTAGTAGTCGGCGCCCTGCTGGAGGTGGACGCGCTTGCGGATGCCGGCGGTGTCCACGAACTTCCAGGTCTTGCCGCCGAGTTCGATCAGCTCGTCGACCGGGTCACGGGTGGTGCCGGCGAGCTCGTTGACGACGACGCGCTCCTCGCCGGCGACCTTGTTCAGCAGCGAGGACTTGCCGACGTTGGGCCGTCCGATCAGGGCGACCCGGCGCGGGCCGCCGACGGCGGTGCCGAAGGTCTGCGCCGGGGCGTCCGGCAGCACCTCGAGGACCTGGTCCAGCATGTCGCCGGTGCCGCGGCCGTGCAGCGCGGAGACCGGGTACGGCTCGCCGAGGCCCAGGGACCACAGATAGGCGGCGTCGGCCTCGCCGCTCGGGCCGTCCACCTTGTTGGCGCAGAGCACGACCGGCTTGCCGGCCTTGCGCAGCAGCCGCACCACGGCCTCGTCGGTGTCGGTGGCGCCGACCTTGGCGTCCACCACGAACACCACCGCGTCGGCGGCCTCGATGGCGTACTCGGCCTGCGCGGCGACGGAGGCGTCGATGCCGAGGACGTCCTGCTCCCAGCCGCCGGTGTCGACGACCTTGAAGCGGCGGCCCGCCCACTCGGCCTCGTAGGTGACCCGGTCGCGGGTGACGCCCGGCTTGTCCTCGACGACCGCCTCCCGGCGGCCGATGATGCGGTTCACCAGAGTCGACTTGCCGACATTGGGGCGGCCGACGACCGCGAGCACGGGCAGCGGGCCGTGACCGGCCGCCTCGATCGCGCCCTCGACGTCCTCCCGGTCGAAGCCCTCCTCCGCGGCGAGCTCCATGAACTCCGCGTACTCGGCGTCGCCGAGCGCCCCGTGATCGTGCTCGTGCGCGGCCGAGCCGTCGGGCTGGCTGTGGTCGTTCATGAAGTCCGTACCTCGTCGTTCCTTCGTGGTGGTCGGTGGGTCCGCTCCGGCCAGGGAGCTGATCCACTACTCAGTGTCGCAGGGTCCGCCCCGAGCCCGCCCGGGAAATTCCGGGCGGCATCCGTTGCACGGCGCGGCGCGACCCCGGCGCCGGCACCGGCACCAACACCGGGGGCCGACCCTAGCGTCCGGTGAGGGCCCTGGCGTTCTCCAGATGGGCGGTGAGCTGCTTCTGGATGCGTTCGGTGGCCTCGTCCAGCGCCCTGCGGGTGCGCCGCCCGCTGCCGTCGCCCGCGTCGAACGGGTCGCCGAAGACGACGTCGACGCGCGACCGCAGCGGCGGCAGCGCCTTGATCAGCCGTCCGGGCCGGTCGGAGCTTCCCAGGACGGCGACCGGCACGATCGGCGCCCCGCTGCGCACCGCGAAGTACGCGAGCCCGGCGCGGATCGAGGCGAAGTCCCCCTCGCCCCGGGTGCCCTCGGGGAATATCCCGAGGACACCACCCTGCTCCAGCACGCCGAGCGCCTGGGAGATCGCGGTGCGGTCGGGGCTGCCGCGGTCGACCTTCACCTGGCCGATGCCGGTCAGGAACGGGCCGAGCGGGCCGACGAACGCCTCCTTCTTGACCAGGAAGTGCGCCGGCCGCGGGGCGACGCCCATGACCATGGGGCCGTCGATGTTGTGCGCGTGGTTCACGGCGAGGATCACCGGGCCGCTCGCCGGAACCCGCCAGGCGCCCAGCACCCGCGGCTTCCACAGTCCGTACATGAGACCGACGCCGAGGCGCCGTCCGATCTCGGCGCCCCGCTCGGAGGGGAGCTGAGTCACTTCCCGGCTCGCTTCTCCTCGATGAGGGTGACGACACACTCGACGACCTGCTGCAGGGTCAGCTCGGTGGTGTCCACCTCGATCGCGTCGTCCGCCTTGGCCAGGGGCGCGACCTTGCGGCTGGAGTCGGCCGCGTCCCGCTTGACCAGGGCCTCGCGGGTGGCGTTCAGGTCGGCGTTCTTCAGCTCGCCGCTGCGGCGGGCGGCCCGCGCCTCCGGCGAGGCGGTGAGGAAGATCTTCACATCGGCGCCGGGCAGCACGGTGGTGCCGATGTCGCGGCCCTCGACGACGATGCCCTCGGCGGCGGCCGCGGCGATGTTGCGCTGCAGCTCGGTGATCCGCGCCCGCACCTCGGGGACCGCGCTGACCGCGCTCACCTTGGAGGTGACGTCCTGCTCACGGATCTGCTTGGCCACGTCGACGCCGTCGACCATGATCGTCGGCGCCTTGGGGTCGGTGCCGGAGACGATCTCCGGCTTCCCGGCGACGGCGGCGATCGCGGAGGGGTCCTCGACGTCGATCCCGTTGTTCACCATCCACCAGGTGATCGCCCGGTACTGGGCGCCGGTGTCCAGGTAGCGCAGACCGAGCTGCGCGGCCACGGCCTTCGACGTGCTCGACTTGCCCGTGCCGGAGGGGCCGTCGATGGCGACAATCACGGGCGTGGCGCTTTCCACTGTGGGATACCTTCCTGGACCTGGTGGGCGGGGACGGGGCGCAAAGGCCCACGACAAGGTTACTGGGTACCGGTCCCCCGTTCGGCCCACGTCCCGGCGCCCCGGCCCGGACGTGAGCAACGGCACCGCCCGCGCCTACTGCCGGATCGCCCAGCCCCGCTCCCGCAGCGCCGCCACCAGGCCGGGGGCCGCCTTGGGCTCCACCATCAGCTGCACCAGACCGGCCTGCTGCCCGGTCGCGTGCTCGATCCGCACGTCCTCGATGTTGACGCCCGCCCGGCCGGCGTCCGCGAAGATCCGCGCCAGCTGTCCCGGCTGGTCGTCGATGAGCACGGCCACCGTCTCGTAGACCCGCGGGGCGGACCCGTGCTTGCCGGGCACCCGCACCTGCCCGGCGTTGCCGCGGCGCAGCACGTCCCGGATGCCGGTGGTGCCCTCCCGGCGCTTGTCCTCGTCGGAGGACTGCAGCGCCCGCAGCGCCCGCACGGTCTCCTCCAGGTCGGTGGCGACGTCGCTGAGCAGGTCGGCGACCGGTCCGGGGTTGGCGGAGAGGATGTCGATCCACATGCCCGGGTCGGAGGCGGCGATCCGGGTGACGTCCCGGATGCCCTGCCCGCACAGCCGCACGGCGGCCTCCTCGGCGTGCTCCAGGCGCGCGGCGACCAGGCTGGACACCAGGTGCGGCATGTGGGAGACGAGGGCCACGGCCCGGTCGTGGGCGTCGGCGTCCATGACGACCGGCACGGCGCGGCAGTGCGAGACCAGCTCCAGCGCGAGGTTCAGCACCTCGGTGTCGGTGTCCCGGGTGGGGGTGAGCACCCAGGGGCGGCCCTCGAAGAGGTCCCCGCTGGCGGCCAGCGGCCCGGACTTCTCCCGCCCGGACATGGGGTGGGTGCCGATGTAGGCGGACAGGTCGAGGCCGCGGGCGAGCAGTTCCCGGCGGGGTCCGCCCTTGACGCTGGCGACGTCGGCGTAGCCGCGGGCCAGGCCGCGCCGCATCGCGTCGGCGAGCACATCGGCGACATGGGCGGGCGGCGCGGCGACGATCGCCAGGTCCACCGGCCCCTCGGGCGCCTCGTCGGTGCCGGCGCCGAGCGCGGCGGCCGTGCGGGCCTGCTCCGGGTCGCGGTCGGCGAGGTGGACGGTGACGCCGCGCTGGGACAGGGCGAGGGCGGCGGAGGTGCCGATCAGCCCGGTGCCGATGACGAGTGCGGTTCTCACTGGGCGATGTCCTTGCGCAGGGCCGCGGCGGCACCGAGGTAGACGTGGTTGATATCGGCGCGGGGTTTGTCGGACTCGATGTGCGCGAGGATGCGGACCACGCGGGGCATGGCGCCCTCGACGTCCAGCTCCTGGGCGCAGATCAGCGGCACGTCGACGATGCCGAGCTTGCGGGCCGCGGCGGCCGGGAAGTCGCTGTGCAGGTCGGGCGTGGCCGTGAACCAGATGCTGATCAGGTCGTCGGTGCTCAGGCCGTTCCGCTCAAGTACGGCGGTGAGCAGCGCCGAGACCTGCTCCTCCATGTGACCGGCCTCGTCCCGCTCCAGCTGGACGGCCCCCCTGACCGCTCGTACCGCCACGGCGTGCTCCTTGCTGACGTACGTCATCGGCTGCTTGGGCGTCCAGCCTAGTCAGCCCGGACGTGCGGAGCGTGCGGCGCCCGTCCACCGAGACGGGCGAGATGCGTGTTTCCTGGCACTTCGGCGGGTTGGGTGCAAGGATGCTGAAACTGCCAGGGCCGGCCCCCGGGGGCTGCCTTCCCTTCGGACATCCCTCGGTTTTCCCTCGGTTTTCCCTCGGTTCTTTCCCTCGGTTCCCCTCTCGGATCCTCTCGGAGTGACGACATGACCCACGGCGCAACACGACGGACCGTCCTGATCGCGGCAGGGGCGACGGGCGCGACGGCCCTCACGGCGGGCTGCGGCTCGGGCGGCGACGAAGAGAGCTCCACGACCGAGACCCCCGGCGGCGACACCGACCCCGCCGGGGATCAGCTGACCTCGACCGGCGACATCCCGGTGGGCGGCGGCAAGATCTTCAAGAAGGAGAAGGTCGTGGTGACCCAGCCCGAGCAGGGCGACTTCAAGGCCTTCTCGGCGATCTGCACCCACCGGCAGTGCCTCGTGGCGAACGTCTCCGGCGGCACGATCAACTGCGCCTGCCACGGCAGCAAGTTCGCCATCACCGACGGCGCGGTGGAGCACGGCCCGGCGACCCGGGCGCTGCCCGAGGAGAAGATCACGGTGGACGGAAATTCGATCCGCCTCGCGTGATCCCTTCTCTACGATCCGGGGCATGCGCACCGACACGTCCCTGACGTCCCTGACGCCCGAACTGCTGGTGCGCGATCACACCGTCTACAGCTGCGTCATGGGATCGCGCGCCTTCGGGCCGGCCACGGAGGGCAGCGACACCGACCGCCGGGGTGTGTTCCTCGCGCCCACGGCCCTGTTCTGGCAGCTGGACAAGCCGCCGACGCATGTCGAGGGTCCGGGCGAGGACCAGTTCAGCTGGGAGCTGGAGCGCTTCTGCGAGCTGGCGCTGCGCGCCAATCCGAACATCCTGGAGTGCCTGCACTCCCCGCTCGTGGAGTACGCCGACGACACCGGCCGGGAGCTGCTGTCGCTGCGCGGGGCGTTCCTCTCCCGGCGGGTCCACGAGACCTTCACCGGCTACGCCCGCGGCCAGCGCCGCAAGCTGGAGGCGGACCTGCGCAACCACGGCGCCCCGCGCTGGAAGCACGCGATGCATCTGCTGCGTCTGCTGATCAGCGTCCGCGACCTGCTGCGCACGGGCAGGCTGGTGATCGAGGCGGGCGAGGAGCGCGAGCCGCTGCTCGCGGTCAAGCGGGGCGAGGTGCCGCGGGCCGGGGTGGAGGCACGGCTGAGCCGGCTTGAGGCCGAGGCGGAGGAGGCGCTCCACCGCAGCCCGGTGCCGGCGGAGCCGGACCGCCGCCGCGTCGAGGACTTCCTGTTCCGCGTCCGCCGGACCTCGGCCCTGGGCTCTTCCTGGAACGGTCGGATCGGGTCAGTCCGCGGACGCGGGCGTGTCCCAGAGCTGCCCCAGCGCGGTCAGCTCCTCCCGGTACTCGATGCGCTCCGCCCACTCGGCCGGCCAGGCGTCCGCGCCCAGGTGGGCCCCGGCGAAGGCGCCGGTGAGGCAGGCGATGGAGTCGGAGTCGCCGGACGTGCAGGCGGCGCGGCGCAGGGCGGTGAGGGGTTCGTCGACGAAGAGCAGGAAGCACAGCAGACCGGTGGCCAGGGCCTCCTCCGCGATCCAGCCCTCCCCCGTGGCCAGGCACGGGTCGGTCTCCGGGGAGACGGTGCGCACGGCGTCCTGGAGGCGGCGGAGGATCTCCAGGCACTCGTCCCAGCCGCGGGCGATGAAGTGCTCGGGACTCGGGTCCTGGGTGCGGGTCCACAGGTCGCCGAGCCAGGCCTCGTGGTAGCGGGTGCGGTTGTCGTAGGCGTAGGAGCGCAGCAGTCCGGCCAGCCCGGTGGGTTCGGCGCCCTCGGCGAGCAGGTGCACGGCGTGTGCGGTGAGGTCGGACGCGGCGAGCGCGGTGGGGTGCCCGTGGGTGAGCGCGGCCTGGAACTGGGCGGCGCCCGCGCGCTGTTCGTCACCGAGGCCGGGGACCAGTCCGAGGGGCGCGACCCGCATATTGGCGCCGCAGCCCTTGGAGCCGACCTGACTGGCGTCCTGCCAGGCCCGGTCCCGGTCGGCCAGCAGGGAGCAGGCGCGCAGGCAGGTGTTGCCGGGGGCGCGGTTGTTCTCGGGCGAGCGGTACCAGGCCACGAACTCCTCGCGCAGCGGCCCCTCGAGCGTCTCCAAGGTGAGCGGTCCCCGTTCCAGGGCGGTGCGCAGCGCCCGGCCCAGCGCCAGGGTCATCTGGGTGTCGTCGGTGACGATCGCGGGCCGGGGCAGCCGCATCTCGCGCCAGGGTCCGCACTTGGCGAGGATCGACGGCACGTCGTTGAACTCGGTGGGGAAGCCGAGCGCGTCCCCGAGGGCGAGTCCGGTGAGCGTCCCGGTGGCGGCGCGCTTGGTGGCGGTGACGGTCATGCGGGGCGTCCTTCACTCGTCGGCCGGAGCAGGGGCGGGTGCAGGGTGGTGGCGGGGCCGGCGCGGTAGAGCGCGGCCGGTTTGCCGCGGCCGCCGGTGAGCCGGGCGCCGCCCGGGACGGCCTCGACGAACCCCGGCGTGGCGAGCACCTTGCGCCGGAAGTTGGGCCGGTCCAGGGTCGTGCCCCACACCGTCTCGTAGACCTGCTGCAGCTCGCCGAGGGTGAACTCGGGCGGGCAGAAGCGGGTGGCGAGGCAGGTGTACTCGAGCTTGGCGCCGATCCGCTCGTGGGCGTCGGCCAGGATCCGGTCGTGGTCGAAGGCGAGGTTCCGCGCGGTGTCGTACGGCGTCCAGCGGGCCTTCGCCGCGTCGCTGCCGCCGTGCGCCTCGGGGGCGTCGGGGAGCAGCGCGGTGAAGGCGACCGACACCACCCGCATCCGGGGGTCGCGGCCGGGCTCGCTGTAGGTGCGCAGCTGCTCCAGATGCAGTCCGGAGACGTCCTTCAGCCCGGTCTCCTCGGCGAGTTCGCGCCGGGCGGCCGTATCCGCGGACTCCTCCGGCTGCACGAAGCCGCCGGGCAGCGCCCACCGGCCGGCGTAGGGCTCCTGGCCACGCTCGACGAGCAGGACGTGCAGCGCGCCGTCGCGGATGGTGAAGACGGCGAGGTCCACGGTGACGGCGAAGGGCTCGAAGGCGTACTTGTCGTAGCCGTCCATGGGAAAGACCTCCACCCCCCTTTATGGTCATGACGACTATAAAAGGGGGTGGAGGTCCTGCACAAGCGCCGGGACCGCCGGCTTCCTGAGCCCAGGGGTCTAGGTCGTTTGGATCAGCCCGCGGACGCGGGGTCTGGCACGCCCATCTGCGGCGTTGTCACCGGTTGCCGATGCTCCGCATCGGCGCCCTCCTCCGCCTTGCAGCTGCACGCACCAGACC
>NZ_BAAAGU010000030.1:0-4546 GCF_039524635.1 Streptomyces thermocarboxydovorans
CTGTGCATTCGTCAGGTCATGCCGCCCCACGAAGTGGATCATGACACATCAAGATCCACTTCTGAAACGCACCCTAGCGCTGGCCGGCATGAACGGGCCGTGGCTGTACCGCTTCGGCACCGAGAAATACCACCAGTACAAGATCAATCAGCCGGAGTACAAGGCCGCCAACGGCAAGTGGGAGATCATCGAGTTTCCCGAGGAGTACCGGCAGAACACCATTCACGCGGCGCTGCTGCGCACCGGCAAGGTGCTGCTCGTCGCGGGGTCCGGCAACAACCAGGACAACTTCGACGCGAAGAAGTACGACACCCGGATCTGGGACCCCGTCAAGGGCACCATCAAGAAGGTGCCCACGCCGAGCGACCTGTTCTGCACCGGGCACACCCAGCTCGCCAACGGCAACCTGCTGATCGCGGGCGGCACCAAGCGGTACGAGAAGCTCAAGGGTGACGTGAAGAAGGCCGGCGGCCTGATGCTGGTCCACAACGAGAACCCGGACAAGCCGATCACCCTGCCCGCGGGCACCAAGTTCACCGGCAAGGAGAACGGCAAAACCTTCGTCTCGAAGGACCCGGTGCTCGTCCCGCGCGCCAAGAAGAACTTCGACAAGGCGACCGGCAAGTTCCTCGGCAACACGCCGGGCGTGGGCCGTATCTACGTCGAGGCGGAGAAGGAAGGCGCCAAGTACGAGACCGGCACCCAGGACAACTACCGCGTCCAGGGCCTCACCGGTGCCGACGCCCGCAACACCTACGGCATCGCCGAGAAGCTCGCCCTGGACAAGAAGGACTTCCAGGGCATCCGGGACGCCTACGAGTTCGACCCGGTCGCCGAGAAGTACATCAAGGTCGACCCGATGAAGGAGGCCCGCTGGTACCCGACGCTCACCACCCTGAGCAACGGGAAGATCCTCAGCGTCTCCGGCCTCGACGACATCGGCCAGCTGGTCCCGGGCAAGAACGAGATCTACGACCCGAAGACCAAGAAGTGGACCTACACGGAGAAGGTCCGTCAGTTCCCCACGTACCCGGCGCTGTTCCTGATGCAGAACGGCAAGATCTTCTACTCGGGTTCCAACGCGGGCTACGGACCGGACGACGTGGGCCGCGACCCGGGCATCTGGGACGTGGAGACCAACAAGTTCACCAAGATCCCCGGGCTGAGCGACCCCGACATGATGGAGACGTCCGGCACGGTGCTGCTGCCGCCGGCGCAGAACGAGAAGTACATGGTCATCGGCGGTGGCGGGGTCGGTGAGTCCCGCAAGTCCAGCAACAAGACCCGCCTGGTGGACCTGAAGGCGGACAACCCGCGCTTCGTGGACGGCCCTTCGCTGGACAAGGGCACCCGCTACCCGCAGTCGTCGATCCTGCCGAACGACGAGGTGCTGATCTCCGGCGGCTCGGAGGACTACCGCGGCCGCAGCGACTCCAACATCCTCGAGGCGCGGATCTACGACCCCGCGAAGAACGAGATGCGCCGGGTCGCCGACCCGCTGGTGGGCCGGAACTACCACTCCGGTTCGATCCTGCTGCCCGACGGCCGGGTGATGTTCTTCGGCTCCGACTCGCTCTACGCGGACAAGGCGAACACCAAGCCGGGCAAGTTCGAGCAGCGCATCGAGATCTACACCCCGCCGTACCTGTACGGGGACCGGGAGCAGCCCGAGCTCTCGGGCGGGCCGAAGACCGTGAAGCGCGGTGACTCGGCCACCTTCACCTCCAAGGACGCGGCGAGGGTGAAGAAGGTCCGGCTGATCCGGCCGAGCGCCACGACCCACGTCACCGACGTGGACCAGCGGTCGATCGCGCTGGACTTCCAGGCCGACGGCGACAAGCTGACCGTGACCGTGCCGAAGAACAAGAACCTGGTGCAGTCCGGCTGGTACATGCTGTTCGTCACCGACGGCGAGGGGACGCCGAGCAAGGCGCAGTGGGTGCACGTGCCGTAGCGACTGCCCCGCCGAACCGGGCAGCGGACATGAGATGAGAAAGGGGGGGCCCTCCGTGACGGAGGGCCCCCCCTTTCTTCGTGCTTCTTCGTGCTTCTTCGTGCTTCTTCGTGTTCCCCGGCTCAGTCGCTGGCCTTGGCGAGCTTCAGGGCGTAGTCCGCCCACCACTGGCCCGCCTTGGGGCCGCCCTTGCACTCGCCGTCGGACTCACCGGGGCGCTTGACCCACAGGTAGGCGTCGACGAGCGGGTCGGCCGTCTTCACCGTCGGCGTCTCGCCGAGGGCGCGGCCGGGCGGGTTGCACCAGCGTTCGTCCGCCTTGCCCTCCGTGTAGGGGCCGTTGCCGTTGCGGCTGGTGTCGATGACGAAGGGCTTGCCGCCGACCTTCGACGACAGCTGCTTGCCGTAGTCGATGGAGTCCTCGGTGGTGTAGAAGTTCGACACGTTCACCGCGAAGCCGTCGGCCTTGTCGATGCCCGCCCGCTTCAGCGGCTCGTGGATCTGGTCGGGGTTGCCCCATCCGGCGTTGCCGGCGTCCAGGTAGACGCGGGTGTTCTTCAGCGCCGTCAGCTTGTCCACGGCGCCGCTGAGCAGGTCGTAGCGCTCCTCGTGGAACTGCTGCGGGGTGCAGCCGTCCACCAGGTGCAGCACGGCATCGGGCTCCAGGATCACCGTGGCCGGACGGTCGCCGATGCCCTTGGCCACCGCGTCGACGAAGGCCCGGTAGGCGTTGCCGTCGGCGGCGCCGCCCTGCGAGTACTGGCCGCAGTCGCGGTGCGGGATGTTGTAGAGGACCAGCAGCGCGGTACGGCCCGCCTTGTCGGCGGCCTCGGTGTAACCGCGGGCCTGCTCCTCCGGGTTCTCCGGGCTGATCCACTCGGCGACCGGCTGCTCGGCGATCTTGCGTATCTGCTCGGCCTCGCTCTTCTTGCCGTCCTTGATCAGCTCGGCGACCTTGCGGGCGGCGAGACCGTCCGGATTGACCCAGAACGGGTTGGAGTCCTTCGGCTGCTGCGTGATCTCCGCGCCGGCCGCGTCCGGACCCTTGCCGCCGTCGCCGTCCGACGAGGAACACCCCGTCATCAGCAGTGCCGCCCCCAGCACCACTGCGGACGCCCGCCTCCCGGCGAACGCCCCGACCCCCCTGTTGCCGTACATCCAACCCCCCTCGGGTGGACTCGTATCAAGTCGATGAACCTCAATCCTGACATACGGCTCGTGACGCCCACGAGGCCGAGCCCGTGCTTGTCCATCAGCCGTTACAGGCCGCCCGGAGAGTCGGCGAAGGGCAGGTCGGGGGCCTACGGAGTGTGAGTCAATGGAGCAGCCCGCAACGCCCTCGCCCGGGGCGTCGCCCGCGACCGCCCGTCCGCCCGTCACCGACCCGGGGAGCAGCAGCCGTGCCTCGACCTCCAGCCGCCGAACGCCGCCCGCGCGCCCTGCTCGCCATGCACGGCCATCTGGCGGCCCGGCTCTTCGACGAGGCCACGCTGCGCCGCCTGACCGCGCTCGCCGAGCTCAACCCAGATCTGGTCGTGGACGACTTCACCACGCCCGCGGCCGAGCGGGCGCTGCGCGAGACCGAGGTGATCGTCAGCTGCTGGGGCTGCCCTCCGCTGACGCCGGCCGTGCTCGACCGCGCGCCCCGGCTGCGGGCCGTCGTCCACGCCGCCGGTTCGGTCAAGCAGCACATCACCGAGGCCTGCTGGCGCCGCGGCATCCAGGTCTCCTCCGCGGCCTGGGCCAACGCCCTGCCGGTCGCCGAGTACACGGTCGCCTTCGTCCTCCTCTCCGGCAAGGAGGTGCTGCGCGTCCGCGAGGACTACCGCGCCCGGCGCGCCGCCCACGACTGGCTGGCGGCCTGCTCCGGCGCCGGCAACTACCGCAGGACCGTGGGCATCGTCGGCGCCTCCCGGATCGGCCGCCGCGTCCTGGAGCTGCTCCGCCCGCACGACCTCGACCTGCTGCTGCACGACCCGTATCTGCCGCCCGGCGAGGCCGAGCGGCTGGGCGCGACGGCCGTGGAGCTGGACGAACTGTGCTCCCGCAGCGACGTGGTGAGCGTGCACGCACCCGAACTGCCGTCCACCCGCCATATGTTGAACCGCGAGCGGCTGGCGCTGATGCGCACGGGGGCCACGCTGATCAACACCTCCCGCGGCTCGCTGATCGACCAGCGGGCGCTCACCGAGGAACTGGTCGCGGGCCGGCTCTGCGCCGTCCTCGACGTCACGGAGCCCGCGGTGCTGCCGCCCGATTCGCCGCTCTACGACCTGCCCAATGTGGTGCTCACCCCGCACATCGCCGGCTCCCTCGGCAACGAGCTGCACCGGCTGGCGGCGGCCGCCGCGGACGAACTCGAGCGCTATGTCACGGGCCTGCCGTTCGCCCACCCGGTCACGGAGGAGGAGTGGGAACGCTCGGCCTGACCGGGGTGGTGCCCCGGGAGGCCGAGCGTCGGGGGTCGGGGGTTCGGGGTGGCTGACCGTGGTGGTTCCGGCGCCCTTGTCCGGGCGGCCGATCGCCGTGGGCCGGGCGCCGTTGTCCGGCTGAGCCGATCGCCGTGGGCCGGGCGCCGTTGTCCGGCTGAGCC
>NZ_BAAAGU010000030.1:4645-84040 GCF_039524635.1 Streptomyces thermocarboxydovorans
CGCCGTGGGCCGGGCGCCGTTGTCCGGCTGAGCCGATCGCCGTGGGCCGGGCGCCGTTGTCCGGCTGAGCCGATCGCCATGGGCCGGGCGCCGTTGTCCGGCTGAGCCGATCGCCATGGGTCGGGGCGCCGTTGTCCGGCTGGGCCGATCGCCGTGGTTCCGGCGGGCTGTCAGCCGGTGGCGCCGGTCAGGTAGGCCGAGGCGATGGCGCGGGCGATGCAGCGGTCGACGGGCTCGTCGGCGGGGCCCGCACAGGTGACCAGGTGCAGACCGGCTCGCTCGCCTCCGCCCGGCGCGGACACCGGGAGGGCGTCGGCCCGGGCGCGGTCCAGGACCCGCACGGACACCACGGTGAACTCGGCGACCCTGCCGTCCGCGCGGGCCACGCGGAGCTTCTGGCCGCGTTCGAGGGTGCTCACCTCGGTCCGCCCCAGCAGCAGGGCCGTGCCGGAGGCGCCCGGCGTGGCCCCGTCCCGGTACCAGGCGATCATGCCCGGCCGGTCGGCGGCGGGGGACGGGGTGAGCGTGCCCCGGTCGTCCAGCCCGCGGGCCACGACCGGTGCCTCCACACCGAGGACGGGGATGTCCAGACGGCGCGGGGCCGCCTCGCCGAGCGGCCGGTGCGCGGGAGGCAGGTCCGTCTCGGGCGGGCGTCCGGCCGCCGCCATGTCGCCGGTGGCCGCCCCGGACAGGCCGGGCGGCAGGGCACCGGCCTCACGCCCCCACAGCCACAGCCCGAGCAGCAGTACCGTCCAGGCGACACCGGAGAGCAGACGCCCGGTGCCGCCGCGTTCTCGTCCGGACATGGTCAGCTCGTCCCCCGTCGCCGGCGCGGGTGCCGCCCGCGCACCGCCGCCGCTGCCGCGGCGCCGACCCCCATGAGGGCCAGTCCGAGCACGACCTGGGCCGTGCCGGGCCCTTCCTCGCGGGCGTCGGAGGCGGCGAGCGTGAGCGCGGCGAGGAGGAGGGCGCTGGTACAGACAGTGAGACGCTGGGAACGCATCGTGAACCTCCTGTCACGGGGAGCGTCCCCCGCGCACCCCGGCCACGCATCCTCGGTACGGGCCGATTGCTCCGTACGGGTGAGGGATCGGGCCGGGGGCGTTTGGCGGCCGGGAGGTCTCCCGAGGCGTCCGGAAAGCCCCGGAGGAGGTCCGGGAGTCCTGGAGGCTCCGGGGCAGCCGTCAGACAGGTCGACCAGGTCCGCGATGGGCGTCAGACCAGGTCGACCAGGTCCGCGATGGGCGTCAGACCAGGTCGACCAGGTCCGCGATGGAGTCGACGACCTTCGACGGCCGGTAGGGGTAGTTCTCCACCTGGTCGGGGCTGGTCAGGCCGGTGAGCACCAGGAAGGTCTGCATCCCGGCCTCCATGCCGGCCAGGACGTCGGTGTCCATGCGGTCGCCGATCATCGCGCTGCTCTCCGAGTGCGCCCCGATGACGTTGAGCCCGGTGCGCATCATCAGGGGGTTCGGCTTGCCCGCGAAGTACGGCTGCTTGCCGGTGGCCTTGGTGATCAGGGCGGCCACCGCCCCGGTCGCCGGAAGGGGGCCTTCGGCTGACGGGCCCGTCTCGTCGGGGTTGGTGCAGATGAAGCGGGCGCCGCCGTTGATGAGCCGTACGGCCTTGGTCATGGCCTCGAAGGAGTAGGTGCGGGTCTCGCCGAGGACGACGTAGTCCGGCTCGTGGTCGGTGAGGACGTACCCGATGTCGTGCAGCGCGGTGGTCAGACCCGCCTCGCCGATCACATACGCGGAGCCGTTGGGCCGCTGGTCGTCGAGGAACTGGGCGGTGGCGAGGGCGGAGGTCCAGATGTTCTCCAGCGGCACCTCAAGACCCATGCGGCGCAGCCGGGCGTGCAGGTCGCGCGGGGTGTAGATCGAGTTGTTGGTGAGCACCAGGAAGGGCTTGCCGGACTCCCGGAGCTTCTTCAGGAAGGCGTCGGCGCCCGGGATGGGCACGCCCTCGTGGATGAGGACGCCGTCCATGTCGGTGAGCCACGACTCGATGGGCTTGCGATCTGCCATGTGCTTCGTACTCCCTGGCGGCGTTGGGGACATGGGCGGGGCGCCGGAACCACGGCGTACCGACGCACCCCAGGGTAGTCAGGACCGGGTCGGACGGACCCCGTCGATCTCCCCGTACAAGTTGCCGTTTGTCGTATGACGACTCGCTGTACTTCTGCTTGCCGCCAGGTCAACGGCGGCCGCCGGTCATTGCCTCCGGGGCCCCGGGTCGGTGGAGGCCACGCCTCTCTCCTGGTCAGCGGCGGCCGGGGAGCCGGCGGGCGAGCAGCACGGCTCCGGCGCCGGCGAGGACGAGGAGCGCGGCGCCCGCCAGGGCGATGGTGGCCCTGCCGAGTCCGGTGCGGGCGAGTTCGTCGGCGAAGGGGATCCGGTCGTAGGGGGGCGGGGGCGGGGGCGTGGGGGTGGAGGCGGAGGTGGCGGCGGGGGTGGCCGCGCCGGAGGCTTGGGTGTCGGTGGGTCGTCCGGTCTCACCGGGTCCGCCGGTCTCACCGGGTCCGCCGGTCTCACCGGGTCCGCCGGTCTCGCGGGGCGTACCGGATGCGTCGGGCCCCTCGGAGGCGTCCAGCCCCTCCGACTCGCCGGAGTCCCTGCTCTCCCCGGGCGGCGGCTGCGCGGTGGCCGGCTCCCTCCCGGCGATACGGAAGCGGTAGTCGTTCGACTGGCCGACCCACTCCCCGTCCCGTCCCCTGCGCTGCACCACGGCCGCGTTGGCGGTGACCTCGTTGGCCACGGCGTCGGAGGTGATCGCGAGGCGCAGCCGCACGTCGACCGTCCGGTCGGGGCGCACGGTGAACCCGCGGAAGCCGCCGCGGTCGTCGGCGAGGGCACCGATCAGCTCGTCCTCCTCCGTCCGCACGAAGCGCACGGGGTGCGGGCGGCCCTTGTCGTCGTAGAACTCCAGCACGGTCTGCGCGGGTTCCAGGGCACGCGCCTCGTCGACGAGGACGATCACCGGGTGGATGTGCGTGCAGGTGCGGTCGGTGGTGTTGGTGAGCCTCAGCCGCCAGGTCCCGTGGCCGCCTCCGGCGGTGTAGCTGCGGGGCCCGCCGTGCAGGCGCGTGGTCAGCGGGAAGCTGCGCTCGTCGGCGGGGGCGCATGTGGGCAGCGGGGCGAGCGGTGCCGCCTGCGCCGGGGCGGAGACGGCCGGGGCGGCGGTCACGAGGGTGACGAGCAGGGCGGCGGTCGCCGCCGGACGGGAGGGCAGGGTCGTGGGCGGTCGCATGAACACATGACCATGCCGGTCGGACGGCTCCCCGCACACCGCCATCCGGTGCACCCGCCCCGAACGCCCGCACAACTCCGCCCGCTCGGAGCACACACCGGGCCCTCCGGGTGGACAGGCGGGTGGGCCAGCGGGTCAGGGCGGGCCGGCGACCGGTCCGAGGTCCTGTGCTACGACCAGTCCAGGACCCTGCGCTACGACCACTCCAGGACCCTGGGCCACGACCGGTCCAGGCTCCTGGGCCAACGACCGGGCTGCGCCCCCCGGCTACGAGGGGCCCGTGGTGCCCGTCTCCCCAGCTACGCGGGCCCTGTCTCTCCAGCGCCCCGCCCGAAAACCGGCGCGAGGACCAACTGGGCCGCGCCCTCCGCGACCCCGCGCTCCCCGCCGGGCGCGATCCGCACCGGTACGCCACCCGCACGCCCGCCTTCGCGCCGGGCGCGGGCGTCGAGGACGGCGCCGACCCCGCGCACGAACGCCTCGGGCGCCGCGGTGACCGTACGGCCGCCGAGGAGCACCAGGTCGATGTCGAGCAGCCCCACCAGGTTGGCGGCCCCCGCGCCGAGCACCCGGGCCGCCTCGTCGAGATCACCGGCCGCCACGGCGTTCAGGCACAGCGCCTCGATGCACCCGCGGTCGCCGCAGCCGCAGAGCGGTCCGTCCAGCTGGATGACCTGATGCCCGAACTCCCCGGCGCCGGTGCGCGCCCCGCGGTGCACCCGGCCGCCGATCACGAGGCCGGCGCCGAGCCCGGTGCCGAGGTGGAGGTAGGCGAAGGACCGGGGGCCGTCGCCATCGTCCTCCGGGGCGTCCGCAGGCGTGTTGAGGGCGAGGCCGAGGGCCGCCGCGTTGGTGTCCTTGTCGAGGACGACCGGTATGCCGAGGCGGCGCGCCAGCGCGTCCCGGAGCGGGAAGCCGTCCCATTCGGGGAAGCCGGTGACGCGGTGCAGTACGCCCCGGGCGTGGTCGAGGGGGCCGGGGAGCGCGACACCGGCGCCGAGCAGCGAGGGCGCGCCGGCCAGGGTGCCGTCCGCCGGCCGCAGCACGTCCGTGACCAGCGCGGTCGCGGCCCGTGCCATGCCGTTCAGCACGGGCTCCGCGCCCGCTCCCAGGTCCAGCGGGGAGCGGTACTCCCCCACCACCGTGCCCCTGAAGTCGACCAGCACGGCGCGCAGTTCGTCCCGGTCCAGGTGGATGCCGAGCGCGTGTGCCGCCTCCGGCACCAGGCGCAGCACGGTGCGCGGCTTGCCGCCCGTGGAGGCGCGGCGTCCGGCCTCGACGGCGAGGCCCTCCTGCCGCAGCCGGGCGGTGATCTTGCTGACCGCCTGCGGGGTGAGCCCGGTCCGCTCGGCGAGTTCCAGGCGGCTGATGCCCGGGGCACCGGCGGTGCGCAGCAGATCGAGCACGAGGGCGCTGTTGTGGCTGCGCAGGCCGAGCAGATTGACTCCGCCCCCGCCCGGACCACCCGAGCCCGCAGACCCTGCCGAGCCAGCCGGACCAACGCCCGTACCGCTTCTCGGAGTCCCGTCCGCTGCAACTCGGCCCACGCCCGCGTCGTCCCCGTCGATCGCCCTGTTCACGCCTCCATTCTCTCCCGCGCTTGCACTTTGGCAACAGCGTTGCGAAAGTGGTGCCATGACTGGCCCCACCACTGGCACTGGCACTCCCCTCCGCGTCGGCCTCATCGGCTACGGCCTCGCGGGCTCCGTGTTCCACGCCCCGCTGATCGCCGCCACCGAAGGCCTCGCGCTCGACGCGGTGGTCACCTCGAACCCGGAGCGGCAGCAGCAGGCCCGCGCCGAGTACCCGGACGTCCGCATCGCCGCCACCCCGGACGAGCTGTTCGCACGCGCCGACGAGCTGGACCTGCTGGTCGTCGCCTCCCCGAACAAGACCCACGTCCCGCTGGCCACCGCCGCCCTGAAGGCCGGCCTGCCGGTCGTCGTCGACAAGCCGCTGGCCGCCACGGCAGCCGAGGCCCGGGAACTGGCGAGGCTCGCCGAGGAGGGCGGCCTGCTCCTGTCGGTCTTCCAGAACCGCCGCTGGGACAACGACTTCCTCACCCTGCGCAAGCTGATCGGCGAGGGCGAGCTGGGCGACATCTACCGCTTCGAGTCCCGCTTCGAGCGGTGGCGCCCGCGGCTCAAGGGCGGCTGGCGGGAGTCCGGCGACCCGGCGGAGATCGGCGGCCTCCTCTACGACCTCGGCAGCCATGTCGTCGACCAGGCGCTGGTCCTCTTCGGCCCGGTGACCACCGTGTACGCCGAGACCGACGTCCGCCGCGAGGGCGCGGCCACCGACGACGACACCTTCATCGCGCTGACCCACGAGAACGGCGTCCGCTCGCACCTGTACGTCTCCGCGACCACGGCTCAACTCGGCCCGCGCTTCCGCGTCCTGGGCTCGAAGGCCGGCTACGTCAAGTACGGCCTGGACCCGCAGGAGGCCGCCCTGCGCGACGGGCTGCGTCCGGGCACGGACGCCCCGTGGGGCGTGGAGCCGGAGGAGCTGTGGGGCAGGGTCGGCGCCGGCGAGTCCCCGGTGACCGGCGGCGGCCGCCCCGAACCGAGCCTGCCCGGCGACTACCCCGCCTACTATGCGGCCGTGGCGAAGGCCCTCACGGCCGGCGGCCCCAACCCGGTGACCGCGCTGGAGGCGGCGGCGGCTCTCGACGTACTGGAGGCGGCCCGCCGTTCGGCACTCGAGAAGGTGACGGTGACGCTGTGACGCACAACCCGGAGCTCACCCCGAAGTTCCACCCGGAGCTGACCCCGGGCGTGGAGGAGCTGGAGGCACAGGAACGGCGCCTGGTGTTCAAGCAGTTCACCCACGACGACGCCTGGGAGCTGGGCTCCCTGCTGGTGGAGATGGCCCGCGAGCGGCAGGCCCCGGTCGCCATCGACATCCACCGCGCGGGCCAGCAGCTCTTCCACGCCGCGCTGCCGGGCTCCACGCCCGACAACGACGCCTGGATCGCGCGCAAGCGCCGGGTGGTCGAGCGCTACGGCTCCTCGTCCTACCTGGTCGGCGCCCGTCACCGGGCCAAGGGCACCACGTTCGAGGAGTCCTCCCGGCTCGACCCCGACACCTACGCGGCGCACGGCGGCTCCTTCCCGATCAACGTCGAGGGCGTGGGCGTCATCGGCGCGGTCACCGTCTCGGGCCTGCCCCAGCTCCAGGACCACCGCTTCGTGGTGGAGGCGCTGGAGCACTTCCTGACCAAGCGCTGAACTGTCGTACGTCCGGGCACATGGAGGGGCCCCTCGCCGTGGAGCGTCACACACGGCGAGGGGCCCTTCGCCGACCCGGTCCGGGTGTCCGGGGATCCGGGTGTCCGGGTGTCCGGGTGTCCGGGATTCCGGGGATCCGGGATTCCGGGGATCCGGGATTCCGGGGATCCGGGGATCCGGGGATCCGGGTGTCCTGATCAGACCCCCGCGATCGACTGGATCCAGGAGCGGTACGCGGTCACGTTGGTGTAGGCGCCGGTGCGTCAGGCGGCCTTCAGCTCCTGCCGCTGCCGCCCCAGCCCCTCGACCTCCAGCTCGACCACATCGCCGGCCCGGAGGTACGGCTTCGGCTCCGGGCGGCCCATCGCCACCCCCGCCGGCGTCCCCGTGTTGATGACGTCCCCGGGGTACAGAGTCATGAACTGGCTGACGTACCGCACGACTTCACCCACCGGGAAGATCTGCTCGGCCGTCGAGCCGTCCTGCTTCAGCTCCCCGTTGACCCACAGCCGCAGCCTCAGGTTCTGCGGGTCGGGCACCTCGTCCGCCGTCACCAGCCAGGGCCCCAGGGGGTTGAACGTCTCGCAGTTCTTCCCCTTGTCCCAGGTCCCGCCCCGCTCGATCTGGAACTCCCGCTCGGACACGTCGTGCGAGACGGCGTACCCGGCGACATGCGCGAGCCCCTGCTCCGCCGACTCCAGATAGCGCGCCGTGCGCCCGATCACGACCGCCAACTCGACCTCCCAGTCGGTCTTGACCGACCCGCGCGGCACCAGCACCGTGTCCTGCGGTCCGACGACCGTGTCCGGCGCCTTGAGGAAGATCACCGGCTCGGCGGGCGGCTCGGCCCCCGTCTCCTTGGCGTGGTCGAAGTAGTTCAGCCCGATGCACACGATCTTGCCGATCCGCGCCACCGGCGGGCCGATCCTGAGCCCCGTCCCGTCCAGCGCGGGCAGCTCACCACGGTCGGCGGCGGCCCGGATCCGGCCGAGCGCCGCCTCGTCGGCGAGCAGCGCCCCATCGATGTCCGCGACGAGACCCGACAGGTCCCGCAGGGCTCCCTCGGCGTCGAGCAGGGCGGGGCGTTCCTGTCCCGCCGTACCGACTCGCAGCAGCTTCATCCAGACGTCTCCCTCGATCGCGGGCGCCCGCCCGATGCTTGCGATCGGTGCGGCGAGGCGCAGCCATCGGAGGACTGGTGGGATCCTCCAAGAGCCCTGTCCACTCCGCAAGACCCCGTTCACGTACTGGACCGCGCCCGCGGAGACCCGCTCAGCGGTTCAGCGGTACAGCACGGCCCGCTCCGCCAGGCTCCAGGTCCGCCGGCCACCGTTCGCCCCCTGGCCAGCCGCCCTCTCACGTCACCACCCCGTCGGCAGTACGGTGTCCCCCATGCGCCCCGACATGCCTGCCGAGAACGTCGACCACACCGCCGAGGCGGCACGCCTGGAGCGGACCGCCGATCTCTACCCCGAGGACGCCGAGTCCCTGCTGCTGCGGGCCGCCGCCCACCGCGAGCTCTCCGGCGACCGCCCCGCCGCCACGGCCCTCTACGACCGCCTGCTGGCCTCCGGCACCCCGCTGGACAACCCGCACCTGGTCCGCGCCCTGAAGGCCTCCAACCTGTGGGAGTACGGGCACGAGGCGGAGGCGCGCGCCATCATCGAGGGCATCCGCACGGCCGCCCCGCGCGACCCGGCCCCCTGGGTGATCGTCGCGGAGGCCCTGGAGGCCCACGACGAGCTGGAGCAGGCCCACGAGACGTTCACCGAGGCGGTACGCCTCCTGCTGGCCGACGCCCCGGCGACTCCGCCGAGGCCCACGCACCCTCTTCTCTTCGGCAGGCACCGGGTCCGCCGGATGCTGGGCGCCGACCACGACGAGTGGGACGCCCTCGCGGACTCCGTCCACACCCTGCCGATCAGCCTGGACGAGCTCCACGACCCCAAGCGCGTATGGTCCCTCGGCTCGGAGAACCCGGCGGAGCTGGAGGCGGAGCTCATCCGCCTGCGCGCGGAACTCGGCGCCTACCGCGAGGCCCTGTCCCGCCCCTTCCCCGTGGCCGTCCTGCACTGGCCGGCACCGGAACTGGCGGAACTCCTCGAGGCGTATCCCTCCCTGGCCGAGGAGTACCCCTCCCACGAGGCGCACCTGGCGACCATAGAGTCCGCCCTGCGGGAACTGGCCTCCTCGGGCACCGGCAACCTGGGCATCGTCACCGGCACGGTCCCCTCCTACGAGGCGTTCGCCGCCGCGGAGGGCGCGTCCCCGGCGGACGCGACGCTCCTCCCCCAGTACGCGACGACCCTGGCGGCCCGGGGCCGCGCGGTCGCCTGGCCCCCGGACCCGGGCGCCCCCTGCTGGTGCGGCTCCTCAGCCCCGTACGAGACCTGCCACGGCACCCCGGCCTGACCGGGGCCTGCTCGGCTCGGGCGCTCCCGAGATGCACAGCCGCCCGGAACGGCAAAACTGAACATATGACCACCAAAGCACTCCTGGAGGGTGGCCCGGACGACCTAGCAGGCAAGGTCGTCCCGATCACTCCCCCCGGCCAGGAACTCAAGATCCCCCACCTGGGCGGCTACGAGCACTACAAGGTCACGACCCGCCACGCCCAGACCGAGGAGGGAGACGCAACGGTCTACGAGTGGTGGGAACGGACGGAGGTGGCCGAGTAGGCACCCTCGGAACCGAGACACGACGACGCCCGTTCACCGGTACGACGTGGACGGGCGTCACTCATGACCAGGTGACGGCCGCCGTCAGCCCCTGGAAAGGCCGGCGCGAGCCTCCGTGCCGGGGATCCGCGGATCCGGAACGACGGATTTCACTTCGTGCAATCCCCCTGACTCGCCACACCTACCGCACGATATCGTCACATCCGATCAGTTGGACTGGCATGCCGTGCGTCTCGTGGCATGTCCCGGCGAGCGAGGAACATCTGGATGCCGCTGCACCAGCCGTCTTCGGAATGGCAGTTCGAAGTACCCACGACCGGCAGCAAGCGGCTCCCTCCGGCGGCAAGGTCCTTCGAGTCCCTCACGCACCAGGGGTACGGCTTCGAGGCGGCCATCGCCGACCTGATCGACAACTCGATCGACGCCGGAGCCCACAACGTCGTGGTGAGCTTCCTCCGGGACACCGGTGAGCACGGCGGACGCGACCGCCTCGTCAGCCTGCTGGTCATCGACGACGGTCAGGGCATGGACGAGGCGGGCCTCGACACCGCGATGACGGTCGGGGGTCAGGAGACGTACTCGGCCGGGGCGCTGGGGCGTTTCGGCGCCGGTCTCAAAGCCGCCTCGCTCTCCCACGCGGACTCGCTCACCCTAATCAGCCGGACCAAGCGCAGCCCCTCGGCGGGCCGGCGCTGGCTCACGGCCCGCGCGCAGGCCGACTTCACCTGCGACATCGTCGATTCGGGGTACTGCCAGAATCTGGTCGACCGCTACGACGGGATCATCGGCTGGCACGGCACGATCGTGCGCTGGGACCAGGTCCGCGCGTTCGAGACCATCACCGCCGGACAGACCGACCGCTACCTCAACGACGCGATCGAACGGCTCGAGACCCACCTCGGGCTCTACCTCCACCGTTTCCTCGCCCGCGACGACTTCCACGTGGACATCGTGGTGGAGGACGTCCACACCCGTGAGGAGCTGGACCACCGGGGCGTGGAGCCCATCGACCCCTTCGGCTACCGGGTCACGGGCCGCCCCGGCTACCCGCGAGAGTACGTCGCACCGGTCGAGGGCGTCGGCGACATCACGCTCACCGCACACATATGGCCGCCCAAGTCGCCGCTGGTCGCCTTCCGGGGCATCGGCCCGCTCGCCGAACGCCAGGGCTTCTACCTCTACCGCAACGACCGGCTCGTCCAGGCCGGCGGCTGGAACGACACCCGCAGCGCGGAGGGCCACCTCGCTCTGGCCCGGATCGCCGTCGACCTGCCGCCCGAGCCCAACGACGTGTTCGCCCTGACGGTGAAGAAGGACGGCGTCCAGGTCACGCCGGCGTTCGCCCGCGGGCTGGAGAAGGCCACCGTCCCCGGCACCGGGCACACCTTCGCCGAGTACCTGCACGAGGCCGAGGCCACCTACCGCGAGGCGGCCAAGCGGCGCACCGAGGTCAGGCGTCCCTCGGCCGTCCCACCCGGCAAGGGCATCGACCCGAAGCTGAAGCGGACCCTGCGGGACGAACTGCCGCAGCTGGAGGGCGCCGACCCCATCACCTTCACCTGGGCCAGGCTCGACGTGCCGCCCGGTGTCGACTCCGCCGACCTGCTGTTCACCATCGACCACAAGGAACGCACGGTCATCCTGAACAAGGACTACCGGCACGCCTTCAACGGCGGGCGCCGCGGCGGTTCCAACGACGCCCCGGTCCTCAAGAGCATGCTCTATCTGATGCTCAACGAGATCTTCCAGAAGGAGCGGGTCTCGGCCAACCAGACCGACAAGATCGCGCTGTGGAACAGCGTGCTCGTCTCCGCGGTACGAGCCGAACTGGCCCGTACAGAGGGCTGACAGCCCCTCTCCCCCAGGCAACGTCCCGTACTTCCAGAGAGGCGCACACCGCTGTGACCGCCGAGACCCGCCCCGCGGCCGACCACCTCGCCGACCTCCACGGTGAGATTCTCGACTCGATGAGCCGGAGAGGCCCGCGGCACTTCGCCAAGCTCGCCTTCGCCCTCTCCGACTCCGACGAGCCGGCGGACACGGACCTGTCCGTCTTCCGCGACCGTCTCCTTGCCGCGGACCCCGGCGACGAGCTGCTCGTCCTGTGGCGCCGCCGGCTCACGGCCTGGGACTTCGAGGAGTCCCCTGCATGGTCGTCGACCGCCCCTCGCACCCGCGAGCGCCGCTCGGAGGTCTACGACAAGCTCGCGTTCGGCCCCGACCTGCGCAAGGCGCTGGACGCAGCTGTCCCGATCCACACCGAACCCGGCCCCGTCACCATCAGCCGCGAGTTCGAGCCCTGGTACAGCCGGGAACTGGCGGCGAACCGCTCCTTCTACTGGACCTCGTACGAGCGCCTGCTGCGCCGCAAGGGCTGGAGCGACGCGGCGGTCACCGGCCTGGACGAGGCCGCGCACGCGGTGGTGGAGCGGCTCGCCGACCCCACCCGCGAGGAGCCGTACGGCGCACGCGGTCTGGTGGTCGGCTACGTCCAGTCCGGCAAGACGGCCAACTTCACCGGCGTCATCGCGAAGGCCATCGACGCGGGCTACCGCCTGGTGATCGTCCTCGGCGGCACCCTGAACCTGCTCCGCGGCCAGACCCAGCGGCGTCTCGACATGGAACTGATCGGCCAGGAGAACATCCTGGGCGCCGCCGACCCGAACGACCCCGACGCCCTGGTCGGCATCGACTACCAGGACGACGAGGACTGGCCCGAGAAGTTCGTCTCGTTCGGTGCCCGTCCCTCCCTGCTGGGCGCCTTCGACATCGAGCGTCTGACCTCGCGCGACCGTGACTACATGGCCCTCGAACGCGGCATCAGCGCCCTGGAGTTCGAGAAGCCGGACCGCACCCGCCCGCTCCACGACCCGGCGAATCTGCACGCGGCCCGGGCCCGCATCATGGTCGTGAAGAAGAACAAGAGCGTGCTGGAGAAGCTGGTCAAGGACCTCAAGAAGATCGGTCCGATCCTCGCTGAGATCCCGACTCTGATCATCGACGACGAGTCCGACCAGGCCTCGGTGAACACCACCGACCCGAAGAAGTGGGAGGCCGGCACGGTCACCCGCACCGCCATCAACGGCCAGATAAGCAAGCTGCTGAAGCTCCTGCCCCGTGCCCAGTACGTGGGCTACACGGCAACCCCCTTCGCCAACGTCTTCATCGACCCGGGCGACGAGGAAGACCTCTTCCCGCGCGACTTCCTCATCTCCCTCCCCCGTCCCGACGGCTACATGGGCGTCCAGGACTTCCACGACCTGGACAGCGCCGACGGCGAGGGCGAGGCCGAGAAGCGGCACGTCCGGGGCATCTACGAATCGACCGGTGACCGCCTCCAGGAGGCCCTGGACGCCTTCGTCCTCACGGGCGCGCTGAAGCTGTACCGCGCCACCCACGGTGTCCCCGAGGGGCCGTTCCGCCACCACACTATGCTCGTGCACGAATCGGTGCGCATGGCCGAGCACGCCGCGCTCGCTCTGCGCATCAGCAACATGTGGCACAACGCCGCCTACACCGGCCCGGACGGCCACGCGCGCCTGTCGGCCCTCTTCGACAAGGACTTCCGGTCGTTCGCGGACAGCTCCCTGCCCACACCGACCACGTACGCCGAACTCAAGCCGCATGTCGCGCGAGCTCACCAGCTCATCAGCCGGGGCGGCAGCCCGGTCATCGTCGTCAACGGCGACAGCGAACGCGACTACGCCCAGCCCGACCTGGACTTCGACCGCACCCCGAACGTCTGGAAGATCCTGGTCGGCGGCACGAAGCTGTCGCGCGGCTTCACGGTCGAGGGCCTGACGGTCTCCTACTACCGCCGGACGACACAGCAGGCCGACACCCTGATGCAGATGGGCCGCTGGTTCGGCTTCCGCCCCGGCTACCGCGATCTGGTACGCCTCTACATCGGCCGCGAGGAACAACTCGGCCGGGGCCGCAACGCCAAGACGGTCGATCTCTACGAGGCCTTCGAGGCCATCTGCCGCGACGAGGAGCTCTTCCGCGCCGAACTCGCCCGCTACGCCCCCATGGTGGACGGCCGCCCGCAGGTCACCCCGGCCCAGATTCCGCCGCTGGTGGCCCAGCACCTGCCGTGGGTGAGACCGTCGGCCCGGAACAAGATGTTCAACGCGGAGCTGGTGGAGGTGCGGTCGCCCGGGACCTGGGTCGAGCCGACCGCCCACCCGGAGACGTCCGAGGAGTTGGCCCACAACACGGCGTCCTGGGAGCCGGTGCTCGCCGCACTGGGACGTGATCCGGTGACCCTCGCGGTCGGAGACGGCCCGGCGTACGAGGCTCGGGTGGGAACGATCTCGCACGAGACGCTGACCACGGTGCTCTGCGCACTGCGCTGGTCGGCGCCGAGCCAGTTCTCGCCCCACCTGGAATTCCTGCTGGGCGCCGCGCAAGGAGCCACGAAGATCGACGACTGGCTCGTGATCACCCCGCTGCAGACGTCCGCCCGGCGCGTGGAGGCGCGCATCCTGGGGCACGGTCCCTTCACCCCGGCGAGGCGGAACCGGCGACGGGGTCCGCTGTTCGGCGCGCTCAGCGAGCCCAAGCACCGTGACGTCGCGCTGCGCGTGGCGGGGGCTCTGGAGACGGCCGGGAACGCGGCCGTCGAGGGGTACGTCCGCTCGGGCCGTGGCGCGCTCCTGCTGTACCCGGTGGTCGAGTCCGAGCCGCGTCTCGGTCCCGACGGGACGATCGCTCCCGGTGACGTCGTGATGGCCTTCTCGTACGTGGCCCCGCGGTCATCGGTGGGTACCGGGCGCCCGCTGGTCCGGTTCCGGACGATCGACAAGAGCCGGCAGGATGCGGTGGTCATCGACCGAGCCGACGTACGCCCCTGAGGCTTGACACCATTGAACACCGTGAGGCCCTCGTCCCCCGACGTCTCCGCGCGCATGTCCCGCCAGGCCAGCAAGGACACCAGTGCCGAACTGGCCGTACGACGCCTGCTGCATGCGGCGGGCCTGCGCTATCGCGTGGAGTACCCGGTGCCGGGCATGGCGCGGCGTCGTATCGACATCGCCTTCACGCGGGCGAAGGTGGCGGTGCTGATCGACGGGTGTTTCTGGCACGGGTGTCCCCTGCACGCTACGTGGCCGAAACAGAACGCCGAGTGGTGGCGAGCCAAGTTGGATCGGAACATGGCGCGCGATCGTGAGACCACCGAGCATCTGACCGCGCAGGGGTGGACGGTGTTGCGGTTCTGGGAGCACGAGGCTCCTGAGGAGGTGGCCGTACAGGTGCGGACCGCCGTGGCACGGCGTCTGGCGGAGAAGGGGCGGGGGCACCGGAAGTGGGCGGACTGACCTTCGTGGACGTGTGCTCCGGTGCGGGTGGCCTCGCCCTGGGGCTGGAGCGGGCCGGCTTCGAGCCACGTCTGTTGTTGGACGACGACGAACTCACGGTGGAGACGCTGCGCCTCAATCGGCCGCGCTGGAACGTGCTCCACGCCGATCTCGTGGACTTCGACCCGGTCGAGCACCCCGAGAGCTATGACGTGGACCTTCTCTCGGCGGGTCTGCCACGGGTGCGGTCCAGCGCCACCGTGGGACGGGCGGACTCGCAGACCGAACTGCGCCTGTTGAGAGCCACGATCCTCCTGGTGCACGCGATCAAACCGCGGGCGGTGCTCATCGAGAACGTCCCCGAGCTCGCTCACGCCGAGGAGTACCGGCCGTTCCGGGATTACGCCCGAGCGGAGCTCGTCCATCTGGGATACGCGTTCAGCTGGTTCGTGGTGAACGCCGTCGACTTCGGCGTGCCGCAGAACCGCAAGCAGGGCGTCCTGGTGGCCGTCGAGCGGAGCCGAGCCCACGCCTTCCGGCCACCCGCTCCCACGGTGCGAGAGCCGAGGACGGTCGGTGCCGTCCTCGGGCCGTCCATGGCCGCACGCGGATGGCGGGACGCCGCCCGCTGGGCCGCTCAGGCCGACGAACCGGCTCCGACTCTGGTCGGAGGCTCGAAGAACCGCGGCGGCGCCGACCTGGGGCCGACCGGCGCCAAGCGCAAGTGGGCGACCCTCGGCGTGGACGCGCACACGGTGGCCGACACGGTCCCCGGCCCGGACTTCGTCTGGGCCCCGGAACTCGGCAGGGACAACATGGTGAAGCTCACGACCGACCAGGCGGCACTGCTGCAGGGATTCCCGGAGTCGTGGCGGATCGCCGGGCGCAAGACCGCCCGCTACCGCCAGATCGGGCACGCGACACCGCCGCCCGTCGGAGAGGCGCTGGGCCGGGCGATCGCGGAAGCCCTGGACAGCGACTCGGCACACTTCCCGGCCGGCTAGACTTCCGCCACATGACCAGCACGGCACCACACCAGTCCATCCTCGACAAGCCCTATGTCCTGGATCTCTTCGCCGGGCCCGGTGGGCTGGACGTGGCCGGACACGTGCTGGGCGTCCGCAGCCTCGGGATCGAATGGGACCGGAGCGCCTGTCTGACGCGCTACGCGGCGGGTCTCGAGACCTTGCACGCCGATGTGAGCGCGGTGCGCAGAGACTCCTTCGAATCGCTGCCGCCGGATATCAATGTGCTGGCCGGCGGTCCGCCATGTCAGACGTACTCGGTGGCCGGAAAGGGTGCGGGCCGCAGAGCTCTGGACGAGGTCAAGCGATACATCGATCGTCTGATGGCGGGCGAGGACGACGCGGAGATCGACAAGGATCTGAAGAACCTCAGCGATCCCCGCACCGCGATGGTCCTCGAACCCCTCCGGTACGCGATCCGCGCGACCAGGAGCCCGAGCCGGGATCACCGCCCGTACGACGTCATCGTTCTGGAGCAGGTCCCGGCGGTCGAGGCGCTCTGGGAGCAGTACGCGAAGGCGCTGGAGGGGAACGGCCTGCCCGACGGGACTCGGTACAAGGTCGTCGTCGACGTGCTGGACACGGAGACTTACGGGGTGCCGCAGACGCGCTCGCGAGCAGTGCTGATCGCGCGGCGCGCCGAGCTGGGCGCGCCCTCCCTGCCCGCGCCGACCCACCGCGCCTACGAGGCGAAGGCGTGGAACAGGATGAGCGCCAGGTCCTCGACCCACGCCCATCAGCCCACGCTCGACGAGAGGGACACCCCGGACCCCGACGACGATCTGCTGCCCTGGACCTCGATGGGGCAGGCTCTCGCGGAGCCGGTGGGCGGGCACCCGGGCCGCAGGGTGCCGTTCCTGGTTCGCTCGAACTACGGCAGCTCGGGCAACCCCGGTCGGCGCGGAGTACGGACCGACCGACAGCCCGCCGCCACCGTCACCGGCCGCATCTCCCGCTTCGTGGTGTTCGAGCACCTGAACGAGAAGATCGTCCGGGAGGGCGCGAGGTTCAGCATGAACGAGGCGGGGATGCTGCAGAGCTTCCCGCCCGACTATCCGTGGTCCGGTACAGCACAGGCCCAGCAGGTGGGCAATGCCGTCCCCCCGCTGTTCGGTGCGCATCTGCTGAGTGCCGCTCTGGGGCTTCCCGCACCCGATCCGCAGACCCTGAGGAAGCCGTGGCAGCGGGCCACGGAGGAGCAGCGCGCCAAGCTGCGCAGCGAGGGTTGCGGGGCCGCCGACCACTGCACCCCCCGCTGCCCGCGCCCCGACGAACAGGCGACGCGGTAACCGCCCGGTGGGGTTCAGTCGCCGTTCTTCCTGCCCCTGATCGGTGCGGTCTCGAACAGCTCCGTGAAGTAGGCGGTGAGCGCGTCGACGGATTCCTCGGGCACGGGGTCCTCGTCCGGCCCTTCGGGGAGTTCGTGCCGCCCGACCGGCGGTGCCGAGGCAGCCTCGTCGATCCACTCCCGTAGCCGGGCGGGGTTCCTGGGCTCGTCCGGTGCGAGCACGTCGTAGATCAGGGTCGCTCCGGCCGCGTTGATCGCGGCGCTCAGGCCGTTGATCTCTCGACCGGTGGTGACCGTGCCCCGCTCGAGCAGGCGGACCAGTGCCTGAGCCGTGGGTCGGTGGTCGATCAGGTCGAGGCGGAGAACCGTGTGGATGAGGTCCTGGTTCCCGCAGGCGATCTCGACCGGCCCGTAGTCGGGTCCGTTGCGGAAGAGTTCGGCCGCCCACCACAGTCTGGAGAAGCACTGCCGGTCCGCCGGGCCGCGAAAGCGCTCGGCGGCGATCCGCCGCTCCGGGTGCCTGGCCGTCGGCTCTCTCAGGTGCCGCCAGGCCACGTAGTCGGGGGCCACTGCGAGGGCCAGGTGGTTCCACAGTCGCTTGTCCGCCGCCTCTCGCCGGGTCAGACGCAGCGTCGCGTGGAGGCGTGGGGCCAGCCAGGCGTCGGCGCGAGTCCGGTCCTCCCGGAACTCGAACATGGCGTCCTCCACCAGGCTGCGGATCGGTTCGACCCACCACCTCGCGTCGTCCTCGGGCAGCTCCTCGACGACCTTGGCGAGGTCGATGCCACCGTGGACCTGCTCACCTCTCAGGAGTTCCTCGGTGAGGAACGTGTCGACGGCCGATGCGGGCAGCAGCGCCAGACGCTCCGGTACGTGGTCGGGCTGGGTGATCACGTCTCGCTCTCCCGGTTCATCTGTTGCAGGGCGCGGATGACATAGCCGAGCGCCCTGGATGCCTCGGCGCGGCGGACCGCCGCGTAGTGGATGCGGGTCTGGAGTTCCGCCCAACCCGACTCTCCCGTGCGTCGGCGGTGGACCTGCCGCAGGGCCTCCTCGACGTGCACGCCGGGAACGACGTCGGGCAGCATCTCCCGCAGCACCTCGCCCTGCCAGTCGGTCGGGAAGACCGGGCCGCTACCCGGTTCCACCTCCAGGTCGCCGATGGCGCTGTGGAACACCGCGGTCCAGACGTCCGTGGCCATCTGGGCGACCAGGAGGTCTCTCACCTTGCTGTCGACGCCGGAGCCCTTGCTGTCCAACAGCCCCATGACACCCTCGACATCGGTGTTCACGAAGACGGTGGGCACCCTGGCCGAGGTGTCGACGACCCACGGGGCGTCGGCATAGACCCGCAGCCAGTCGCGGGAGCTCCTGCTGAACGAGGCCTTCTGCACCTCGAGTCGCAGCCCCCGGACCGGTTCGTCGGAGACCGTGTCGACGACCCAGCTCCGATCGGTCTCGGCGATCGACCGGCCACGCACTCCGTCCACCGTTCCGACGGCGTACACGGCCAAGGAGGCCCGCCCCAGGTGATCGTCGCGGAGCACCTCCACGGAGCCCGACCAGTCCCGACCGTTCTCCGTGTCTCGCGTAAGTTCCGTCGAGGTACGGACGTTGGTCTCCCCGTCCGTGAGGACGGCGAGCACACGCAGATCGGACCAGGCGGCGTCGGGCGCGTCCGCCCCGGGCGGCAGCGTGGCCGAGAGACCGATCGTGGCGCTCGACCAGTCGTCGTGCCCGGCGATGCCGAGTGCCACGGCCTGCTGCTGGGTGGAGTACGCGGTGGTCTCCAGTCGGTCGCGGGTGCCGTCGGGGAGCCTGAGGGAGACCGAGGTCACCCGGAGCGTGATCGGACGGTTGAGCCGCTTGTACGGGTAGATCTTCACCGCGTCACTCACCCTTCCCGGCACGCAGTTCGAGGACGAGGCGGGTGAGCGAGGTCCTGACCGGGTGGCTGGTGATGTCGGTTGCCCCTCGGAACGTCGCGCTGCGGATTCCGGGTGCGAAGCGCAGGGTTCCGTCCTGCACCTCGCAGCCCTCGACAGCCACGAGTTCGGCCCACTCCAGTCTTGGGCGGCCTCCGGAGCGCACGTCCAGCTGGGCGATCGGCACCATCGGGACGACCTGGTCGCCCTTCGGGATGCTCACCTCCGCGGTGATCTGCCACTCTCCCCCGTCGCCGATCGTCGCCTCGAGCCCTTCGAGGACCGGTATCACCGGTCCGGAGGGTGCCTTCGCCTTCGGACGCTTCCTCACGGTCAGCGCCTTGCGCAGCGCCTCACCGCCTCCTTGGTTGCCGCGCCTGGGCCGTGCGACGAGGTCCCTGACGGCGTTGTTGACCTCGCTGGTGAGCATGCTGATCCGCCGGTAGGCGGAGGGCGACCAGCGAAGGGTCAGCTCCTCCGTCTGCCCCCAACGATCGTGCTCGGGCGGTTCCGCCGCCCGCAGGAACTCCTCGGCCTCCTGGGCGAAGGGGGCGGACTCGCCCGCCGCCTCACCCACCAGGAGCACGGCCTGGAAGGGGTTGGTCCCGACCGGCAGCCTGGGGACGCCGGCCTTCCTGACGGTCATGCGGTTGCCGCGCAGGGAGTGCACCTGGTTCTTCGTGCCGTCCCTGTCCTCGGCCTCGGTGACCAACAGGACCGCTTGGTGCGTCCCGAGGGTCCCGCGCGCTCCTCCCTGGAGCGGCAGCTTCAGCGGAACGGTCCTCGCCGCCACCTGCCCGGCCTCGGTGAGTCGGTCCACGGTGGCGCCCTCGTAGTACGCCCGCAGGGCCCGGGTGCGGGAGGGCTGCTCCACGGAAGGGTCCACCTGTTGTTCGGGCACGACCTCTTCGCCGTTGCGCAGGGCACGGACGGAGACCTCCAGGAGCGGCAGTCTGCCGCCCCCACCGGTCATCGCGGCCCAGAAGTCACGCCCCAGTGCCTCGACGAGACGCCGATGCATCCGGCGGATGTCCCGCGTGTCCTCGCTGCCCTCCTCCTCGGTGATCTCGTCATCGCCCTCGGACACGCTGCCCTCGAGGCTGGCCACGTCGTGCGCGCCCACGATGAGGAAGGAGGTACCGGGTTCGTCGCTGTCCCGGGTCAGGTGCAACCGCGCCACGGTCTCCTCGTCCGCCCACCAGGAACGAACCACCCTGGCACCCGGCGAGTCGGGATCGGGACGACCGAACCAGGCTGGGCCCGCGTACGGTTCGCCGTTCACCTCACGCCAGGGCAGTTCGAGGCGGCCGATGACCCGCCGCTCCGTCCGCCCCTCGTGGGGCACGGAGAGGGTCGAGTTGATGAGCACGAGCCCCAGGGCGCTGGTGGCCCACAACGTGGCCTTGCCCAGGCCGTAGGAGCCACCGGCGGCGGTACCGGACTTGAGGCTCTCCAGTTGCCGCCGGACCACGGCCGCGAACTTGCCGTCGGCGTAGTCGTCCCCGGTGAGGCCCGAGGCGTTGTAGTCGTCGACCCGCAGCAGGACCAGACGACCCTTCTCGTACATGTCGCGCACGCCGGCGTCGACGACCCGACCGACCTTCTGATGTCCGGCGATCTCGGAGACGGCCGAGTAGTGCGGGAAGAGCTCGTTCCAGAGAATCGCGTCGCGGAAGGCGTCCAGGGCCTCGCCGGTCAGCTCGTGCAGGGTGTAACGGACGCGGACCGGGCGTCCGTTGTCGGTGAGGCGCTCGTCGAGGCTGTTCTGGCAGGTCTCACGGGCGAGGACCTGCACGTCGGCGTCGAAGGCGAAGGCAGCGGCATTGCCCAGATCGCGACCACCGTCGGGGTATCCGGGCCGGTGGTACCAGGTGAGCGGGAGGCCGGACCGGGTGTCGGTGGTGCGGGTGTGCACCGTGCTCACATCTGTGCCGAGTGCCTTCGCGATGTCCGCCATGACAGTGGGGCGTGGCGTCGATCTCCCGGTGATCCACGCGGAGACGGCGGCCCGAGTCAGTCCCAGTTCCTCCGCCAGTTCGGCCTGCGTCTTCCCCGCGAGCTTGAGCTGACGGGCCAGCCAGGGCCCGAACTCCTCACCAGTCTCCACGCGTCACCTGTCTTCCCTCGAGGCGTACCGGGAGGCTAATTTGACAAGAGAGACCATGTCAACTGACAGTTGACCGGAGCTCGGTCGTCCGAGTCGATCACAACGACGACCAATATGCCCGATTCGACCCCACTGTCCCCACCAGGAAACAGGAAAGCGGAGTCAGTTCCGAGAACGAACGGAAGTTCGGGGGTTGCGCCGTTGAGTAGCGATCGATAACTTCCATCACGATGGAAAAGCCGTCCCGCCCACGAGACCCCAATTAGGGGGATCGAGCGGCCGGGAACACGTGTGCTCGAACAGTGTCGGCGACAGGCAGAAGAACTTTCACAGAAAGCCTGCGACGCGACGACTTCACCGCTATCGTGATCGGCCACGAAGAAGCATCTGTTCCACGGGGGGCGTGGGGGCACGAAATTAACCCCTGTGCGACAGACGCCATGCATCAGGGGGGATTCACTCCATGGAGGAGCAGAACTCAGGCGACTTCCCGAAATCGTTCCGGAAGTGGGTCGCTTTCGAGCTGAGCAGTAGTCCAGCACCCGGCATGGTCGGGGCGGCAACCGTACACTCCGCCTCGCCCTGACGTACGGCACGTCCGGCTCCGAGACGCCGTTCGACTCCCACGGGCCACCTTGTTCCTATCCGGCCGGCCCGTTCTCAGACATTCGCCCGTGCCTCGACCTGCCCAGGGGTGCATCAACCGTGCCGTCCTCTTACTCTCCGGTCATCGAAACCGTCCTGCAGCAATCGTCTCGCGTCCTGCAGACCTACGCCGTCGACCCCGGTCTCGTGGCCGAGCACGCGAACGGTGAACGTCGTATCACGCAAGGCGGATACGGTGACCGCCAGCTTTTCGAACTCGTCCAGAACGCGGCCGACGAAATGGCCGACGATCCCGGTGGACGCATCCACGTCGTTCTCACCTCGACGCATCTGTACTGTGCCAACGAGGGGAATCCGGTGACCCCGGAGGGCGCCGAGACGATTCTCCGGATGAGCATGTCGAGGAAGCGCGGAGGTCAGATCGGACGCTTCGGCGTCGGTGTCAAATCCGTCCTCGTGGTGACCGACGCTCCTCAATTCTTCAGCCGCACCGGGAGTTTCGGGTTCGACCGCGACTGGTCGTACGAACGGATCAAGTCCGTCCCCGGTGTCACGGATCGCTACGGATCGGAGTTCGACGCACCGGTCCTGCGGATGGCCCGCCCGCTCGACGCGCAGGCCGAACGCGCCACCGACCCCGTCCTGGACGAGCTCCTGACCTGGGCGATCACCGTCGTGCGCCTGCCCCTTCTCGAGAAGGCTGACGAGCGCCTGGGGCAGGACATGCATGGGGGCCGAGCCGAGCATCAAGGCGAGCAGCGCGAGGAGTTCCCCGTCGGTTTCCAGTTCTTCTCGCCTCACGTCGGCAAGGTGGTGCTGGAGGACCGGCGGCCCCAGCCCCCGGCGATCCGCATTCTGACGGCACGTCAGTCGGGCGCGCTGCGCACCGTCGTCGAGGAGCGGACCGGGAAGACGCCGGCCACCGAGCACTGGCGCGTCTTCACCACCACCCATGAGCCCGGCCCGGCCGCCCGCGCCGACGCCGGAGAGCTGCATGACCGGATCGCGCTCGACCTCGCCTGGGGCGTACCGGCCCTGGAGAAGGACCCGGACAGCGGCCTGTACGTCAGCCCCCGTTCGCGCGGCCGCGGGAGGTTCTGGTCCTTCTTCCCGACCAAGTACGAGATGTCTCTGAGCGGCATTCTCAACGGGGCGTGGAAGACCAACGAGGACCGGCAGAACCTGCTCGACTCGTCCCCCTTCAACCAGGAGATGATCCGCGTCTCCGCGAGGCTGGTCGTCGACTCCCTGCCCGACCTGGCACCCGCCGAGGACCCGGCCGCCTATCTCCCGCTGCTGCCCGGCCGTGTCAAAGAGGCGATCAGCTGGGCCGACGAGTTCCTGACCCGGGAGATCTGGGCACGCACCGCGGACCGTCCGTCGCTGCCCGACCAGGACGGAGTTCTGCGCCTTCCCAAAGAACTGCGGATCCACCCGCGGCTCGACAAGGACCCGAAGCGACTGTCCCGTTGGCTGCGCATGTGGCACGAGTGCCCCGGACGCCCGTCGAACTGGCTGCACCCGAACGTCGAGGCGGACTCACTGCGGTCCGGCAAGGTGGAGCACATCCTCGGGGCCGCCGGCCACGAACGCAGCGACGTCCGCACCTGGCTGGAGGCATTGGTCGAGAGCGGCACCGCCGAGGCCTCCGCGGTGGCTGTGCGGATCCTCGCGGACATGATCGAGGCCGGCAACCCGCACGCCGCGGAGGCGCGCCAGGCTCGCATCGTGCTCACCGAGGAGCACGGTCTGGTCGCTCCCGTGCCCGGCAAGGTGTTCCGCCGCGCCGACCAGGGCGGGTTGCGCGAGTCCCTCGTGTATGTGGTCGACGAGATCGCCCAGGACCCGTCGTCGGCACACGCCCTCGACGTGCTGGGCATCCGTGAGGCCGATGCCGAGGGCCGATTCGTGAGCGTCTTGGACCAGGGCTTCGACCACTACCGCGAGTCGGACTGGGAGCGGTTCTGGGAGCTGTTCCGTCAGGCAGGGGTACGACGTCTGGCCCACAAGGTCATGGAGCGCGTCCCCTCGCCCCGGTCGACGCTCCGCGTGCGCACCGCCGACCGACGGTTCCGGCCGATCGAGGACTGCATGCTGCCCGGCGTCGTGGTCGACCCGGAGCGCGATCCGAGCGTCGCCGTCGACATGAAGTTCCACTCCGACGACACGCCGTTCTTCACCCAGGTCGGGCTGCGGGACCGACCGACAAGCGGGGTGCAGCCCGGGGCCGATGAGGCCTGGTTCCAGGAGTACCGCGAAACCGTCCACGCCGCCTGTCTGCGCGGCCTGGACGCTCGTGCCCCACGCCCCTCGCTGACCAGGTTGAAGGTGGAGGGCGCCCCGATCGGTGGTCCTCTGCACCTCTTCCGCGCCCTGTCCGACGAGTCGCGTGCGCGGTTCCTGAAGGCGCTGCCCGACGACGCCGTGGTGGACAACTGGACGCGTCAGATCGGCGCGCAGAGCAGCACCAGGCAAGCGGTGACCTCGCCGATCCGGTGGATGCTGCGGAAGTACGGCACGGTCGCCACCTCCCAAGGCGTCAAGCCGCTGCGCGAGGCGGTCGGTCCGCAGCTCGCCGCCTACCGCGACGTGCTGCCGGTCGCCGACATCTCGCACGAGAAGGCCCGCAGGCTCCGGCTGCCCAGCACGGTCGACGAAGTGCCTGCCGACCGTTGGGACGCGCTCCTCGACGAGGTGTCCCGCAGTGAGGACGACACGTTCGTCGGCAAAACCTACGTCATGCTGACGCGCATCGGCGCAGACTTCCCCGAGGACTCCTTGACCCGTTGCCGGATCGGTGACACCTGGGGCACCCGACCCGACGACGAGATCACCGTCGCCGTCGGCCCCGCCGAGTACCGGGCGCTCCGCGCGGAGCAGCTGCCGGCACTGCTCGTACCGACCGCCGAGGACGCCGAGCTGATGATCGAGAAGTGGGGCATGCTCCGCTACGCCGACGTGATCAGCCGGGAGACCCGCGAGGTCCCCGAGGGCGGACCCGTTGCGTTGATCGAGCTGTTCCCGGCTCTGCGGCAGCGGCTGAGCAGCGGGAACCGGAACACCATGGTGCAGCGCTGCACCGAGCTGGAGGAGATCACCCGCACGCCCGACGGCATGCGCGCCGAGCCGCTGGAGGCAGTCAGTCAGAACGGCGTGGTCAAGGTGCGCGTTCCGCTGGCTCCTGAGCAGATGCTGATGCTCGTCGACCGGGAACTGGGGCTGGGACTGGGTCCGGCCGGGTGCCGGGCCGTCCTGGAGCACCAGGAGCGCATGGCCCGGGACAGAGAGCTGAAGGCGGCACGGGAGGCGGTGCGCGCGGCCGAGGACGTCGTGGACAAGATCGAGCTGCTGATCGGCGCCGACGCCCTCCGTGCCGGCCTTCCCGAGGGACTGCTGGAGGCCGAGCGGCAGGTCACAGGCGGCGCGGAGCCGTCGGGGCGCCGGATCGCGCAGATGGCGTTCCACGCTCACGGCGACGGTGTGCTCCAACAGCACGCCAGGGACATCCAGGCCCGCTTCCCCGACGCGCCCGTGGGATACACGGGTTCGTCGGCCGCCATCGCCTTCGTCTCGGGGCTGGGCCTGCCCGTCGCGTTCGCCGGCTCGAGGACCCCGCCCCCACCGCCGTTCGAGACCGTGGAGGGCCCGCGGAACTTCCCCGGCCTGCACGACTACCAGGAGGACCTGGTCCGGAACGTCTCGGACATGGTCGACCGACTGGTTCCCCAGCGCGGCATGCTGTCCCTGCCCACGGGGGCCGGCAAGACCCGGGTGACGGCGGAGGCCGTGATCCGCTGGGTCAAGCGGGTCGGTGACCTCAAGGGGCCGCTGCTGTGGGTCGCCCAGACCGAGGAGCTGTGCGAACAGGCGGTGCAGAGCTGGAAGTTCGTGTGGAGCAAGGTCGGCGCGGAGCGACCGCTCACCATCAGTCGCCTGTGGGGCAGCAACGAGGTCGGGAACGTCGTCGGGCACCCGCACCTGGTGGTCGCCACCGACGCCAAGCTGGAGCGGTGCCTGGACACCGACCGCTACGCCTGGCTTCGCGAGCCCGTTCTGGTGATCGTGGACGAGGCGCACACCGCCATCTCCAAGCGGTACACTCACGTACTCGGTCTGCTGGGGCTCACCCAGTACGAGACCTCCCGCCATCTTCTCGGACTGACCGCCACCCCTTTCCGCAATCGCAACGAGGAGCAGACGCGCCTGCTCATCCGGCGTTTCGGCAACCGGCGTCTCGACGAGGGGGTCTTCCCCTCCGGTGATCCGTACCGCGACCTGCAGGAGTGGGGCATGCTCGCGCAGGTCGAGCACCGCACCCTGGAGGGTGGCCGGATCGTGCTGGACCGGGACGAGAGGGCTCACGCGGAGCGCATGGCCGTGCTCTCCCGGTCAGCCGAACAGCGACTCGCCGACGACCATGCGCGCAGCCGGCGCATCGTCGACTCGGTGGCCGAACTACCTGATGACTGGCCCACGTTGCTGTTCGCCACGTCCGTCGATCACGCCAAGTATCTGGCGGCCATGCTCAACGACCTGGGTGTCCCGTCCGCGGCGGTGGACTCGACGACCAGCCCGCAGGATCGCCGTGCTCGCATCGAGCGCTTCCGCGAAGGAGGCATCCGGGTGCTCACCAACTACGGCGTGCTCACTCAGGGGTTCGATGCACCCGCCACTCGGGTGGTGGTGGTGGCCCGTCCGGTCTACAGCACCAACGTCTACCAGCAGATGATCGGCCGGGGCCTGCGTGGACCCAGGAACGGCGGCAAGGACACCTGCCTGATCCTCAACGTCAGCGACAACATCGCCAACTTCGACACCCAGCTCGCCTTCACCCAGTTCGAGCACCTCTGGAGCCGGAAGTGACCGACGCCTACCTCGACAGTCCCGCGCTCACCGCCGAGCAGCGGGCCGTGGTCGAGCAACCCTGGGACGCCCGGGTCCTCGTCACCGCGCAGGCCGGGGCCGGCAAGACGCACACACTGGTGCGCCGGCTCGACGCGCTGTGCGGGCACGAGGACCCCGAGGAGGCGCTGCAGGCGGCCGAGATCCTGGTGCTCACCTTCTCCCGAGCGGCCGCCCGGGAGCTGCGGGAGCGCATCGCCCGACACGGTGATCGGGCCCGTCGGGTGCGCGCTCAGACCTTCGACGCCTGGGCCTACGGGGTGCTCGCCCAGGCCTGCCCGGACGGTGAGTGGGGCTCGGTGGGTTTCGACGAGCGGATCATCGCGGCGACCGACGCCATAGAGAAGGGCGCGTTGGAGATCGGGGACGCGGTGCCTCCCGCCCACGTCATGATCGACGAGGTACAGGACCTCCTGGGGGTCCGCCGGGAACTGGTGGAGGCGGTGCTCGACCGGTACCAGGACAGCTGCGGCTTCACGATGGTCGGCGACGCCGCCCAGTCGGTCTACGGATTCCAGATCAAGGACCCGTCCGAGCGCGCCGACGAGACGGGCCGGTTCTTCGACTGGCTGCGCTGCTCGTTCCCCGACGACCTGGTGGAGCTGCAGCTCACCCGGAACTTCCGTGCGGTGACCCGCGAGGCCAGGGTCGCGTTGGCCCACGGCCCCCGACTGCAGCAGGTCACCGACGCGGAGGAGGCGGGGCGGCTCTACGAGGAACTGCGTGACCTGCTCCTGGATCCGGCCAATGCTCTGGCGGACCTCACCGATCCCCTCACCCTGAACAATCTGCGAAACCTCTCCGACACCTGTGCGCTCCTCACCCGCGACAACCGGCAGGCCCTGGTGGTCTCCGATCTGCTCCACAAGCACGGCGTCGAGCACCGGCTGCGTCGCCCCCTGGAGGAGCGACCGGTGCCGTACTGGGTGGCCGAGCTGCTGCGCCGCACCGAGGCGACCGGTCTCACCGAGGACCGGTTCCGCGCCCTCCTCGGTGAGATACCTCTGCCGTACGAGCCGAACACGGACGCTCTCTGGACGGTGTTGCGCCGGGTCGCACGAGGCGCCGGGCGCAATGTGCTCGACCTGGAACGGCTGCGCCGGGCGGCGGCCGACGGTCGGTTCCCGGACGAGGCCGCCGATCCGGAGACCACCCGGCTCGTCGTCTCCACCGTGCACCGGGCCAAGGGCCTGGAGTTCGACCAGGTGATCGCCCTGACGCCACCGACCGTCGCCGAGCTCCGCAAGCAGCACAAGGAGGAACTGGACCTCCCCGCCGAGGCCCGCGCCCTGTACGTGGCGATGACCCGGGCCCGTCACGACCTCTACCACGTGGGCTCTCCCGAGCTGCCGAAGTTCCGAAGAGCGGGGGGCAGAAGCAACGGCCGCCGGTACGTCGGCGGCTGGAAGTCCTGGGAGCGATTCGGGATCGTCGCCGAGGCGGGCGACGTGTGCCGGGACAACCCGCCCGCCCATGACACCGGAGGCGCAGAGACCCAGACCTACCTCCTGGAACAAGTGCACCCAGGGGACGAGGTGGTGCTGCGCAGGCGCCACGACATGCCGACGGGTGAGTACCAGAGCCCGCCCTACGCCCTGCTGCACCGGGGACGGGAGATCGGGGAGATGTCCGAACGGTTCCGTGAAGGGCTGTACCAGGTGCAGAAGGTCAGCCGGACGTGGGAGCCCCGGTGGCCCGACGAGATTCACGGCCTGCGGATCGACACCTTGGAGACCGTGACCGGCAGCATCGCCGCCGGCGCCAACGCCGGCCTCGGCGATCGTGGTGTGTGGATCGCCCCGCGCATCACCGGAATCGGGTGGTACCGCAGCGCCGACAGAGACAAGGAGCAGCGCGCATGACGCAGACGACAGACCCGCACGCCGAGCACTACCGGGTGCGCGACGAGGAACTGCTCGCGGGGCTCCGCCGTGAACTCTTCGGCCCCGACGAGGAGGCCGACCCCGAGGAGAGGGCGGAGGTCCTCGACCAGGACGCGCCGATCGATCGGTATCTGACCGGGGTGCTGTATCCGCGCGCCTCCAGGGAGCGGAGGATCGAGAACGCCGCCGAGCAGGACGGCCTGGACACCGCGCCCGTCTCCACGCGTGGGAACGCAGAGGAGGCCGCCGATACCGACGACATCGGTGTCTCCGGGGACAAGAGGCCCTCGTCCATGGGGCTGACCTTCGCGGTCGATCCGGCCGAGTGCGACAGGATCACGATCTCGACGTACGCGGCCGTCTACGAACCCACCGACGCCGAGGGAAAACCGATCCCGGCGCGACGGGCCGAGGCGCGCACCACGGCCGAACAGCGGGAACGGTGGCACCGCAGGGAACTCGCTCTGCCTCCCGAGACGGTCGACGTCACCACCCCGGTCGGCGACAAGCGCGTGGACCTGGACGACAGAGCCCAGCTGCGCATCATCGTCCGTCGTGCCGACCCGACCACGAACACGGTCACTGTGACGGTGACGCTGGTCAACAAGCAGCAGGTCGGTGAACGAGACCTCCAGGACGCCTTCGCCCTCTTCCAGTGCCGCCTCACGGTCCGAGCCGCCAACGGCTCCAGCGCGTTCGTCGAGCGTCCGGCTCCGGACTCCGCCCACGATCCGGAGATCGCCACCAGCCGACTGCTGCACCGTCACGCCCCGACCTTCGCGGTCGGGCACGGTTGCGCCGCGGCCTGGGACTGGGACCCTTCGCCGATAGGCGTGGACGACGCCCGCCCCGCCGCCGTCCCGGAGGTGCGCACCGAGTTCGTGCCCAGCGTGGAGGTGCTGCTCACCGACTCCAACCCGGAGATCGACAGCTCCTCGCTGTCCATGCTCGGCCTCGCCGAGAACCCCGACGCCGAGGTTCTGGCCGCCCTGGAAGCTCTGGCCAGGGGGTACGAAGACTGGATCGACCGCAAGGCGGTGGAGGCGGACGCGCTGGCAGGCGGCCCGCACGAGAAGCCCGCGCAGGAGCAGGTGAGGGCATGCCGTGAGGCGCTCGGTCGCATCCGTGCGGGTATCGACCTGCTGCGCACCAAACCGGATCTCATGAGGGCGTTCCGGCTCGCCAACCAGGCCATGGCGGACCAGCGGGCGCGGAGCGCCTGGGTCAAGGGCGGACGCACCGGTGCACCCGACCTGGCTGCCTGCCGGTGGCGTCCCTTCCAGATCGCCTTCATGATGCTCTGTCTGGCGGGCATCGACGACCCGAAGCACGACGATCGAAAAATATCCGACCTGCTCTGGTTCCCCACCGGTGGCGGCAAGACGGAGGCCTATCTCGGGCTGATCGCCCTCACGTCCTTCCTGCGCCGCATCCGCAAGGGCCCCGACGGCGGCGGTGTCACCGTGATCATGCGCTACACCCTGCGGCTGCTCACGCTGCAGCAGTTCGAACGCGCGGCGATCCTGCTCTGCGCCATGGAGAACCTGCGGCGCCGGACGCCCGAGTTGGGTCATGAGGAGTTCTCGGTCGGCATGTGGGTCGGGCGCTCGGCCACGCCGAATGAACTGTCCGTGGCCGCCGCACGGCTCGACGAGCTGCGGGCGAACCTCGACAAACGGCTCGCCACCGAGAACCCCGTCCAGCTGCATGCCTGCCCTTGGTGCGGCACGGGTCTGGACGCCAGGAACTACGAGGTCGACGAGGACGCCAGGCGGATGTACGTCCGCTGCCCCGACGCCGACTGCGACTTCAGGGACGGCCTGCCCGTTCATCTGGTCGACGAGGCGGTCTACGACGCACGCCCCACCTTGGTGATCGCCACCGTCGACAAGTTCGCCTCGATGCCGTGGCGTCCGAAGACCTCCGCCCTGTTCAACCTCGACGACCCGAACGACCCCACGCCTCCCCCGGAGTTGATCGTCCAGGACGAACTGCACCTGATCTCGGGACCGTTGGGCACGTTGACCGGCCTGTACGAGACCGCCGTGGACGCGTTGGCCGACCGCCCCAAGGTGATCGCCTCCACGGCGACCATCCGTCGCGCGGCCGACCAGGGACGCCACCTCTTCGCTCGTGAGGTACGGCAGTTCCCGCCCGCCGGCCTGGACGCCCGCGACTCGTGGTTCGCCGTGGAGTCACCGCGCGAGGCGAAGGCGAGCCGCCGCTACGTCGGGCTGCTGGCCCCGGGCACCAGTCAGTCCACACTGCTCATCCGGACCTACGCCACGCTCCTGCACAGGGCACGGCACGCGAACACCACGGACGAGGTGCGTGACGCCTACTGGAGCCTCGTCGGCTACTTCAACAGCCTGCGCCTGCTCTCGGCGGCCGAACTCCAGGTCCACGACGACGTGCCGGCCTACCTGGAGCTGCTCGCGGAGCGCGAAGGCGTGGCCGTACGCTCGATCCCCAACTACTCGGAGCTGACCAGCCGTATCGACGCCAGTGAGATCCCCACGCGTCTGAAGGGCATCGAGAAGAGGCTGCCCGACCCCGACACCGTGGACGTCCTGCTCGCCACGAACATGATCGCGGTGGGGGTGGACGTGGATCGACTCGGGCTGATGGCGGTGATGGGACAGCCGCAGACGACCGCCGAGTACATCCAGGCGACCAGCCGGGTCGGCCGGGCCCGCCCCGGCCTGGTCGCGGTCATGCTCAACGCGGCGCGCGCCCGTGACCGCTCCCACTACGAGAACTTCCAGCACTTCCACTCCGCCCTCTACCGCGAGGTCGAGTCCACCTCCGTGACCCCCTTCTCCGCCCGCGCACGCGAACGGGGTCTGCACGCGGTGATCGTCGCTCTCGCCCGCATCCTGATCCCAGAGGCCCGCCCCGACGAAGGCGCGGGCAAGGTTGAGTCCTACGAGGACGTCCTCCGCGGCCGAATCAAGACACTGCTGATGGACCGTGTGAGCGCGGTGGCCCCCGAGGAGGCCGAGGGCGTCTCCCAAGGGTTCGACGAGTTCGTCGAGTGGTGGCTCAAGCAGGCCGACACCCACGGTGGGCTGCTCTTCGAACCGAAGCCGGGCAAGAGGACCCCTTCGCTCCTGAAGGCCTACGACGACGAGTCGGAGGACAGGCACGCGTGGTCCACGCTCTGGAGCCTGCGCGACGTCGACGCCGAGACCGCCCTGTTCATGGAGGGAACCCGATGACCCCACCGCCCGCCCGTCGCCGCCGGACCGGCACGAACGCGAACGTCCCCGCCCACACGTTTCTGCGTCGCGGTACGGTCCGCCGATCCCAGGCCATCACCACGTACGGCGTGGGGTCGCTCATCGCCGTCGACCACGAGTCCTTCATCGTCTCGGGCCTGGACGAGGCCGACCGGAGCTGGAGTGCCGACGAGGCCCCGCGGATCCACGAGCGGCGGCTGGAACGACTGCTCGGTGTCGACCACTTCCGACTGCCGCCCGCATCCGGCGACACCAGTAAGGACGGCCTGCGGGTCCGCCGCTTCCCGCAGATGCACTCGTGCCCCGAGTGCAACGAACTGCAGCCGCACCGCGACTTCAACCCGCCCGCCGGCCGCAGCGTATGCGGAACCTGCGAGACGGAGCTCGTGCCCTCTCGTTTCGTGGTCGCCTGCGAGGCCGGACACCTGGGCGAGTTCCCGTACTGGCACTGGGTCCATCGCTCCGAGGACCGATCTTCCACGGCGGCCGGCAAGTGCGGCGGCAGACTCAGGCTCCGCACGTCCGGGCGGACCTCCTCGCTCCGCTCCATCCTCGTCTCCTGCACCTGCGGACGGGCTCCGGAGGTCTCGATGGAGGGTTCCTTCCGCAAGAGCGCCCTCAAGGACTTGGGACTCACCTGCAGAGGCACTCGCCCTTGGCTGGGCTCCACGGCCCCGAATCAGGAGTGCGGGCTCCCCCTGCGCACCTTGCAGCGCGGTTCCTCCTCGGTTTGGCAGCCGGTGCTCAAGTCGGCTCTTTCCATCCCGCCGTGGAGCAGCGGCCGAGCGGATCCGCTCGCAGGTCACTGGGAGAAGCTCAGGAAGTACGACGACAGGGCGGCCGTCCAGATCTATCTGGACGCCGTGTTCGACGAGGGTGTGTGGCCCGTCACGCTGGACGAGGTGATGGAGCTGCTCGCAGCGGAACGCGAGGAGGATCCTGACGGCGAGACGGACGCCTCCTTCGACCACCGCTATCGCGCCCTGCGCAACAAGGAGTACGAACGGCTCCGCGCCGGAAACGAGGAGAGCGACCACTCTCGCGACGAGCAGTTCGTCTGCGAGCCCCCGCTGGGCGATCAGAGCGTGCTCGAGCCCCTCGGGGTCACCGGACCGATGCTGGTGAAGAAGCTCCGAGAGGTGCGCGCCCTGAAGGCGTTCACCCGCCTCGTCGACGCCGAGTCGACCACGGACATCAAGGAGATGCCGCTCTCCCAGAAGCCGCTGCGCTGGCTGCCGGCCATGGAGGTCCGCGGCGAGGGCGTCTTCCTCCGCCTGGACGAGGGCCGGCTGGGCGCCTGGGAGAAGGCGACGGCGGTGGCGGCCCGGGTCGAGCGCATGCGCGCCGCCCACCAACGCCTCCTGGAGCAGCGCGCCCCCGACCCGAGCCGGGCCGTGCCGTCCCCGGCCACACCTCGCATGGTTCTGCTGCACACGCTGGCGCACGTGTTGATCAACGAGTGGAGCCTGGAGGCGGGCTATCCCTCCGCGTCCCTGCGCGAACGTCTGTACGCGGCCGACGACATGGCCGGACTGCTCGTCTACACCGCGACGAGCGACTCGGCCGGCAGTCTGGGCGGTCTCGTCGCACAGGGCGAACCCGAGCTGCTCGACCGCACGGTGCGTTCGGCCCTCCGCCGCGCCGCATGGTGCTCCTCCGACCCGCTGTGCATGGAGGCGGAGGCATCGGGCACCGCCGGGACGAACCTCGCCGCCTGTCACGCTTGCGTGATGCTCCCGGAGACGAGCTGCGAGCACAACAACATCTTGCTCGACCGCGCACTGCTCGTAGGCACTCCGGAAGAACCCGACGTGGGCTTCTTCGCGAGAGCACGGCACGACTGACGTAGATCCAGCATCCGTCTCATGCCCGACCACGGGGAGGTGGCCGACGACCACCGACTGCTTTGTGCGCGTCACCTCCCCAGCTCCGCCTCGTACCGCGTCTGCACACGGTCCAGTGCTGACTCCACATCACAACCGTGTGCACGCAGCCAGTGCAGGTAGTCCGTGATGACGGTGATCACCGACTCCTCAGCCATCACTCGCCCAGCCCTGCCCACGCCCGACAGACAGTGCTGGGTCGTATCTGTGTACGTCCCCCGCGCCTCGGTCCGCCTGCCTCCGGAGGTCTCCACAGGGGTGCTCGGGGAGGTGAGTCCGGTCGCCAGCTCGCACCAGGTGACCTTGCGGTCGGGGCCGAGCTCAACGCCCCACCGTTCGGCGAGTGCGTCGATCAGAGCCATGCCTCGGCCGCCCTCCGACTCCATGTTCGCGTCGAGCAGGGTGGGCAGGGCGCGAGTGTCCGGGTCACGGACCTCGATGCGCAGCCGCATTCCGTTCATCGAGACGCCGAGCGTGGCCGGCGTCCCGGGGCCGACGTGCGTGATGACGTTGGCCACCAACTCGCTGACACAGAGCTGAGCTTGGTCGATGACCTCGTGCAGTTCCCAGAGGGCTAAGTGCGACCGCATGACTCGGCGCAGCCCCGCCACCTCCTTGGGTTCGGCCGTGAAGGCCAGATCCCATGACGTTTGTCTCATGCATGCTTCCTGGCCCACGAGAACCCCTCTCCGCGCGACGTGACCCCATGGACGACTGACAGTCATGGGGCATCACGGTGCGTTGCTTCGCCACCAGAGTGGAGCTCGCGTATCCCGTCGTGCAATGTGCACGGCGGGATTCCCACGACCGAGTGATTGGCAGGCACAAGCCTTGGCGCAAGACTGAACGTCCGCTATCCGAAACGGGGTTGATATGGCCGGATCACCCACCGCCCGCCGGCGTCGCCTGTCGATCGAGCTGAAGAAGCTCCGCGAGCAGAGTGCGCTCACCTGCGCTCAGGTCGGCGAGGCGTTGGACTGGAGCGGTTCCAAGGTCAATCGCATGGAGACCGGCAGCGGGCGGGTCCAGCCGTCCGACGTGGACGCGTTGTGCCGCTTCTACGGCACCACGGACGAGCTCCGCGAGTTCCTGAAGTCACTGGCCCGTCAGGCCAAGACGCGTAGCTGGTGGCAAGTACACGGCTCGGGCGTGCCCCAATGGTTTTCCATCTACATCGGCCTTGAACAGGACGCTTCCACCTTGCGCCAGTATCAGTGCGAGGTACTGCCCGGTCTCCTCCAGACAGAGCCGTATGCCCGCGAACTGCACACCTGCGGCTCGTACCTGCCTCCTGAGGACATCGAGCGCGCCGTCCGCGTGCGCCTCGAACGTCAGTCGATGCTCAACGCTCCCGACGCCCCCGACTGCTGGTTCGTGGTGAGCGAGGGGGCGGTACGCAGGGTTATCGGCGACCACGAGTTGATGCAGGCGCAACTGGAGCACCTGTTGGGGGCAGTAGATCGGCCGAGTGTGACCTTGCAGGTGTTGCCGTTCGACGCGGGCACTTGTCCCACCACCGGGTCGTTCACCTTGCTGGGGTTCCCTGATCCTGAAGACCCGGACATCGTGTACCGGGATGGCATTACGGACGCGATGTACTTGGAGGGCGAGCCCCATGTCCGCGAGTACAACCGCGCCTTCGACGAGCTGAGGGCCGCCGCCCTGAGCCCGCGGCGGTCCATCCAACTGATCAAGGACATGGTGAAGGAAGGCACACAGTGAAACCCTCGCCCGGTAACAACACTCAGCCCCCGCCCGCATGGGTCACGTCGTCCTACAGCAACGGGGCGGGAGGCGAATGCCTCGAGTGCGGAGCCGGGGGCGACCGAATATGGCTACGCGACTCGAAAGTCGGCGCTGACGTAGTCGCTTCCGTCAGCCCCGAGGCATGGCACACCTTCACGCGTGCGGTGCGGCAAGGCTGGTCGGAGAACCGCTGAGCGGCCGAGTACCCCCCGAGTCTCCAGCCGCCCCGGGCCCCTGCAAAGACCCGTCATCGAGGCGTGAGCAAACAGAACTCGTTGCCCTCCGGGTCGGTCAGGATCGTCCAGTGGATGTCGGACTGATCGATGCCGGGGTCTCCGGCGCCCAGGGCGCGCAGGCGGGCCTCCTCCGTCGCCATGTCGTCGCCGGGGTAGGGCCTGATGTCGAGGTGGACGCGGTTCCATACGCGCTTGGGGTCGGGCGTGCGGACGAACTCCAGGTAGGGGCCGACGCCGGCGCTGGAGCGCATGCTCGCGTGATCGTCGGCGACCTCGTGCACCGTCCAGTCCGTCGCCTCGCCCCAGAAGCGGGCCATCTGACGCGGGTCGGCGCAGTCGACGACCACCGCGGCGATCGGCCCCGTGTCCTGGTAGACCGGACGGGGTTCCAGAACGCAGAACTCGTTGCCCTCCGGGTCGGCCATGACCGTCCAGGGGACGTCGCCCTGGCCCACGTCGGCGAGCGTCGCGCCGAGTTTCTGCAGGCGCTCGACCGTCTCCGCCTGGTGGGCGGCCGAGGTGGTGGCCAGGTCGATGTGCACCCGGTTCTTGACCGTCTTGGGCTCCGGGTCGGCGATGAGGTCGATGCAGACCGCTGAAGGGTCGGGGTAGGAGAAGCCCACGGGTTCGAGATTGGTGACGCCGGGCGCCTCGCTGTCGATCCCCCACCCGAGCACCTCGGCCCAGAACCGGCCGAGCGCCGCGTCGTCCTGCGCCTTCATGTTGATCTGCACGAGTCGCGTAGCCATTCGGCCGATCCTAGGGCTACCGCCGCCGCCCCACCCGTTTTCGAACCAGGCCTACGCGGTCGTGACGATGGGTGTTCCCCGCCGAGCCAAGGGGTCCGGTTCCGGGAGTAGGCCAAGGGCTCAGCACGCGGACTCGGTGACCGGCTCGAGGTGCGGCATCTGAAGCGCAATCCGCGGGCGGCACTGCATGTGCCGGACGGCAGTGTGTGGTCCTTCGCCGTCGCCGAGGGGCTGGCCGAGGTCTCGGAGATCACGTCCGTTCCGGGCGACGCGGTCGGGCGGGAGCTGCTCGGGATGATCCCGGAGGGGGAGCGGCCGGAGGACGAGGCGGCGTTGTTGGAGGAGCTGGTCGCCGAGCGGCGGGTGGTCATCCGGCTGAAGGTGGACCGACTGTATGGAACGGCACTCGACGTCGACGCCGGGTAGGCCGGGAGGGGAGGGCGGGAGAGGAGGGGGCGCCACCGGGCCGGGCCGGCGGCCCAGAGCGTCAGTCCAGGTCGCCCCGTTCGATGCAGAACTCGTTGCCCTGGGGGTCGGCCAGGGTTACCCAGCCCTTGCCGTCGGGGCGGGTGTGGTCGGCCAGTTGGCGGGCGCCGAGGGAGAGGGCGCGGGCCACTTCCTCCGAGCGGGTGCGGCCGGTGGGTTTGAGGTCGAAGTGGAGGCGGTTCTTGGTCGCCTTGGCCTCGGGTACGCGGACGAAGAGCAGGCCGGGGCCGAGGCCGGCCGGGTCCTCGATCAGGGCCTCCGGGTCGCCTGGCTTGTCGTCGTCGGAGAGGGGGCGGCCCAGCACCTCGCTCCAGAAGGTGGCGAGTTCGTAGGGGTCGCCGGTGCAGTCGAAGGTGATGTGGCGGATCGTGGGGTTCACGGGGGGGCTCCAGGGGCGCGGCGGGTCGGTCTCGCAGGATGGCGTGGCGGGAGGGGCGGCGTCGACGGGTTTCCGGGAGCAGCCACGAGTTCGGAGAGGGCTGCCCGACCGGCACCTCGGCCCCTGAGCCGTCGGTCTGCCCGACCGGCACCTCGCCCCCTGAGCCGCCGGCAGCGCCCGCGGGAGTTAGCCTCTGGGCAGGTGAGACACGCGCCCCGGTAAGGGGCACGGCAGCAGGAGGCAAGGCATGGCGAAGGTTCCCAGCTCGGTGGTGGCCGCGAGTGGACTGGTCGGCGGCTACGGCGTCGCCCGCTGGACGCGGAAGCGGCAGCTGGGCGGGGTGGTCCTCGCCGCCGCCGGTGCGACGGCCGCGCGGCAGTGGCGGCAGCAGGCCGGCGGGGTGGCCGCGAGTGCGCTGACGGCCGCGTATGTCGCCGCGTTCGCCGGGTCGCATCCGCTCGCCAAGAAGGTGGGCGCCTGGCCGGCGGTCTTCGGTGTCGCCGGTGCCGTGGCGCTGGCCTCCTGGGCGGTCGCCGACCGCCGCGGCTGAGCTGAGCAGAGCAGAGCAGAGAAGCGGGGCGTCTTACGCCTTGTGGGTGAGGACGTTCACCACGCGGCCGGTGGGGTCCCTGACGAAGAAGCGGCGCACGCCCCACTCCTCGTCCCGCAGCTCTCGTACGATCTCCGCGCCCGAGGCCCTGACCTGGGCGTAGACGGCGTCGACGTCCTCCACCTCCACGCTCAGGTCGGGGACCACGGGGGCGGTGCGTTCCTCGGTGAAGAAGCTGATCTGGGCGGTGGGGTTGGACGGGGAGGCCAGGGTGACCACCCAGCCCATGTCCATGACCTCCTCGAAGCCCAGCAGGCTGTAGAAGTCGCGGCCGGCGCTCAGCTCCTGGGCGGAGCCGACCTGGATGTCGGGCATGATCCTGCGGATTGTCATGGGTCAGGCCTACCCGGAGGCGGCGCGCCCCCACCCCGACGGCACTCCGACTTCCGGCCACCTACGCCGTGGCCGGTTCGGAGCCGCCGCTCTTCGCCTTCGTCGCCGCCGCCGACGTCGCCGCCGAGGCCGCTGCCGTGAGCGGTTTGGCGATGTCCTCCAGGGACCGGCGTTCCGCCTTCACGGCGAGCAGTGCGGCGACCAGGCCGGCCGCGCACATCAGGCCCGCGCCGATCTGGAAGGCGAGCACGGTGTCGGCGACCTTGCCGGTGCCGGTGAGTTCGGCGAAGAGCAGGGGGCCGCTGATGCCGCCTACGGCGGTGCCGATGGCGTAGAAGAAGGCGATCGACATGGCCCGGGTCTCCATCGGGAAGATCTCGGAGACGGTGAGGTAGGCGCTGCTGGCGCCCGCCGAGGCGATGAACAGGACCGTGCACCAGCAGACCGTCAGCGTGGCTGCGCTTGTCCCCGCGCCTCCGGTCGCGGGCGGGCCCTGGCGCCCGGCGCCTCCAGCACCACCACGCTCCCGCTCCCCCCTCCCGCTTCCGCTCCGCACCGCTCCCGCAGTCCTACGCCCCCAGCGCCCGCGACACCGTGTAGATCAGCAGGCCGGCCAGCGAGCCCACCACCGTGCCGTTGATGCGGATGAACTGCAGATCGCGGCCGATGTTCGCCTCGATCTTCTTGGTGGTGTGCTCGGCGTCCCAGCTGGCCACGGTGTCGGTGATCAGGGAGGTGATCTCCTTGCGGTAGGTGGTGACCACATAGACCGCCGCGCTCTCCAGCCAGCCGTCGACCTTGCCCTGCACCTTCGGGTCGGCGGCCATCCGGGCGCCCAGGGAGAGCAGTGAGGCCCGCACCCGCAGCCGGAGTTCGCTGCGCTCGTCCTCCGCCGCGGAGACGATCATGGAGCGTACGGCCGTCCAGACGGAGGCGATGAGTTCCTGGACCTCGTCGCGGCCCAGGATGTCGGTCTTCAGGCGCTCCACCCGCTCCCGGGTGTCGGAGTCGGCCTGCAGATCGGAGGCGAAGTCGGTGAGGAAGCGGTCGAGGGCGGCGCGGGCCGGGTGGCTCGGCATGTCGCGCATCTCGGCGCAGAAGCGGAGCAGTTCCTTGTAGACGCGCTCGCCGACCTTGCGGTCCACGAACCTGGGGGTCCAGCCGGGGGCGCCGCCCTGCACGGCATCCATCACGGAGTCGCTGTGCAGGACCAGCCAGTCGTGGGCGCGGGAGACGACGAGGTCGACGGCGCGTTTGTGGCCGCCGTCGGCGACGATCTTCTCCAGGGTCTTGCCGACGCCGGGGGCGATCTCCTGGGCGTGCGCGCGGCGGGTGATGGCCTCGCCGACGACCGCCTGGACGTCGGAGTCCCGCAGCACGGTGAGCGCGCCGCGCAGCGCGGCGGACAGCTCGGCGGTGACGCGGTCGGCGTGGTCGGGGACGGAGAGCCAGGCGCCGAGGCGGCTGCCGATGCCGACGGAGCGCAGCCGCTGGCGCACCACGTCCTCGGAGAGGAAGTTCTCGCCGACGAAGTCGCCGAGGGAGACGCCGAGCTGGTCCTTCTTGGTGGGGATGATCGCGGTGTGCGGGATGGGCAGGCCGAGGGGGCGGCGGAAGAGGGCGGTGACCGCGAACCAGTCGGCGAGCGCGCCGACCATGCCGGCCTCGGCGGCCGCGGCGACATAGCCCGCCCAGGGTCCGGCGCCCTGGTGGGAGGCCAGCTTGGCGAGGACGTAGACCAGGGCGACGAACAGCAGCAGACCGGCGGCGGTGAGTTTCATCCGGCGCACGCCGCGCTGCTTCTCCTCGTCCGCCGCGCTGAACGTCGTCATCGCGCGGTTGGTGGCCGGGGCGGAGCGGGCCTGCTGACCTGTGTCATCCTGCTCCCGGGCAGCCCGCTGGCCGGTTTGCCCGGTTTCTGGCGTTTGTGTGCGTTCCATCCCGCTCCACCTGTTCGGCGATCCCTCACACATTGTCCCTTCCTGACCGACTCCCGGAACGGAACAGGAGTTCCCGGCGTCTGTCTGAGGGGGGGTTGGCAAGGGGGTCCTGTCAGCCGCGCCCCGCCCATGACGCATCATGGGCTCATCGGATCGGAGCCTCGGGCTCCCGCCTCCCGAGGAGAACAGCACAGCATGACCCGGCCTCGTGACGGGGGCGCCATGACGCCTCCCGCCAAGTACCGAGCCCTGCTCGCCGCGGTCGTCGCAGCGATCGTGGCCGTGTCCGCCGCGATCTTCGTCGGCGTGTCCTCGGACGAGGGCACCGAGGGCCGGGGCGGCCTCGCGGGCCGCGGCGGCCAGAACAACCCCGCCGCACCCGCCTCCACCGGCACCTGGGTCGGCTCCTGGGCCACCTCGCCGGTCCGGGGCGAGCCCGGCACGGAGATGCGCGGGCTGGCCGGGCGCTCGGTGCGCAACGTCGTCCACACCAGCGTGGGCGGTTCGAGTGCCCGCGTCACCCTGTCGAACCTCTACGGGCAGTCCCCGCTGACCATCAGCCACGCCTCGATAGCCGTGGCCGCGGGCCCGGGCACGGCGGCGGCGCTCGCCGGAACGATGCGGCAGCTGACCTTCACCGGCCGGCCGTCGGTCGTGATCCCCGCGGGCAGCCAGGTGGTCAGCGACGCGGTGCGGCTGACCGTCCCGCACGACGGGGACGTGCTGATCACCACCTACTCCCCCACCGCCTCCGGCCCGGTCACCCAGCACCCGCACGCCCGGCAGGTCTCCTACACCGCCGTCGGCGAGCACACCCGCGACACCACGGGCACCCCGTACACCGAGCGGTTCACCTCCTGGCGGTACGTGACCGCCCTTGACGTGCTGAGCAAGGAGTCCGACGGCACGGTCGTCGTCCTCGGCGACTCCCTCACCGACGGCATCAGCGCCGCCATGGGCCGCAACACCCGCTGGCCGGACATCCTGTCCGACCGGCTGCACGCGGCCGTCGCCGCCGGCCAGGACGTGCCGCGCTACAGCGTCGTCAACGAGGGGATCAGCGGCAACCGCGTCCTCGGCGACGGCCTCGGCCGCCCGCCGGAGAACCCCAGCGGCCTGAACCGCTTCGGCCGCGACGTGCTGGACCGGCCCGGCGTGAAGGTCGTCGTGGTGGTCCTCGGCATCAACGACATCCTGCGCACCCCGGGCACCGCGGACCCGGCGAGCGTGGTGGCCGGGCTGAGGTCGCTGGTGGACCGCGCCCACGCGCGGGGCCTGAAGGTCGTCGGCGCCACGCTGATGCCGTTCGGCGGCCACCACGGCTACACCGACGCCCGCGAGCAGGTGCGCCGGCAGATCAACGCCGAGATCCGCGCGGGCCGCGTCTTCGACGCCGTCGCCGACTTCGACCGGGCCGTGCGCGACCCCTATGACCCGCGCAAGCTGCGCCGCGAGTACGACTGCGGCGACCATCTGCACCTGAGCGACCGGGGCTACGCGCGGATGGCGGAGTCCTTCGACCTGGGCCTGCTCAAGGGCGGAGGATCGGCGGCGCTGTAGACCGCACGGCCGGGACGGTCAGTCCAGTTCCTTGCGGGAGCGGTCGCGCTCCAGCTTCTGCCGCCGGCGTTCCTCACGCAGCCGCTGCCTCTCGGCGCGCGGGAGCTTGCGCTGCACGCCGACGCCGCCCCAGAAGGCGAAGCCGGTGACGATCACGCGGGGAGCGCCGGGGTCGCCCGGCACGCCCGCCTCACGGTGGTCGAAGCCGCCCATGATGCCCATGCCGCGCACCACGACCTCGACGCCCGGCGGGACGGTGATGTCCACCCCGCCCATGATCGCGACCGCGTTGATCACGACCTCCCGGTCGGCGAAGTCCGCCTCGCGCAGATCGAGCTCGCCGCCGCCCCAGAACGCCACGCAGTTCAGGCGGCGCGGCACCGTCCAGCGGCCCTTGCGCTGGAAGCCCGACATCACCGCCACGGCCCACTGCGCTCCCCCGTCGTCCTCGCGGTGGACGATCCGGTCGGCCCAAGTGCCGCTCGGCGCGGGCTCCTTGTTCAGCGACACCACCGGCGCGGCCGCACCCGCGTTCGGCAGATCCCGGGTGATCGGCTCCAGCTCGCCGTAGGTGCGCGCCTTGTACGTCGCGTCCAGGCGTTCCCCGAACTCCTCCATGTCCAGGCGGCCCTCGGCGAGGGCCTCCCGCAGGATGTCGGCGACCCGTTCGCGGTCGGCGTCGGAGGCGCGGAGGTCCGGGACAGCGTCGTCGGTCATACGCAGCAGCCTACGATCTGCCCCCGACCGACGGCTACGACAACGTCTCCCGGGCGTTCTCCCCGGCACCCTCTCCGGTGCTCTCCTCCGCCTTCTCGCCGGCCCTCTCCTCCGCCTTCGGCCCCGCCCTCTCCTCCGCCCTCTGCCCGGCCCTCTCCTCCGCCCTCTGCTCCGCCTTCGGCCCCGCCCTCTCCTCCGCCCTCTGCTCCGCCTTCTGCCCGGCCCTCTCCTCCGCCTTCTCCGCGTACATCTTGGCGATCACCGCCTCGATGTCCGGCTCCCGCACCGACAGGTCCACCAGCGGGTACTCAGCGGCGATCCGCGCCACCAGCGGCGCCGCCGACTGCGAGGCCGGGAACGCCAGCCACTGCCGGGGCCCGTCCACCCGGACCACCCGGGCCGGGGCGGGCACCTCCAGCGGCGGCAGTTCCCGCTCCAGGTCCACCACCAGGGTCCGTTCGCTCTCCCCCACCTCGTGCAGCCCGGCGAGCGGGCCGTCGTACATCAGCCGCCCGTGGTCGATGACCATCACCCGGTTGCACAGCTGCTCGATGTCCTGCAGGTCGTGCGTGGTGAGCAGCACCGTCGTGTTCCGCTCGGCGTTCACCTGGCGCAGGAACTCCCGCACCCGGGTCTTGCTGATCACGTCCAGGCCGATGGTCGGCTCGTCCAGGTAGAGCACGTCCGGGTCGTGGAGCAGCGCCGCCGCGATGTCGCCGCGCATCCGCTGCCCCAGGGACAGCTGCCGCACCGGGACGTCCAGCAGCGCGCCCAGGTCCAGCAGGTCCGTCATCCGCTCCAGGTTCTCCCGGTAACGCCGGTCCGGGATCCGGTACATGCGGTGCACCAGCCGGTAGGAGTCGATCAGCGGCAGGTCCCACCACAGCGTGGTCCGCTGCCCGAACACCACGCCGATGCGGTGCGCCAGCCGCGTCCGCTCCCGGCTCGGGTCGATGCCCGCGACCCGCAGCCGCCCGGCGCTCGGCGTGAGGATCCCGGTCAGCATCTTGATCGTCGTGGACTTGCCGGCGCCGTTCGGCCCGATGTAGCCGACCATCTCGCCGCGCGCCACGCGGAAGGAGATCGAGTCCACGGCCCGGACCTGCCGCCGCTCCCGCCTCAGGAACCCGGTCTTCCGGCGCACGTCGAAGACCTTCTCCACCCGGTCGAGCGTGATGAAGTCACCCTCGCCGGCCACCGGGACATCCACCCGTCAGCTCCCTGTACTCCGATACGAACGCAGCCCCGCCCGCCACGCCAGCCCCGCCGGCACACAGCAGGCCGCCGCCACCAGCGGCGAGGCGAACGCCGCCCAGCCCGGCAGATCCAGCGGATACGGCCGGCCCAGCACATACGCCGCCGGCACCCAGTTCACGAAGGCCAGCGGCAGCACGAACGTCACCCCGCGCACCATCTCCCGCGCGAACACCGTCGGCGGGTACTGCAGCAGCGTCGTGCCGCCGTAGGTGAACGCGTTCTGCACCTCGGAGGCGTCCTGCGCCACGAACTGGAAGGCCGCCCCCGCCACGAACACGGCGCAGAAGATCACCGACCCGCTGAGCAGCATCACCGGCATCAGCAGCAGCCGGCCGGGCGTCCAGTCGATGTCGAGCCTGCTCAGCGCGTACCCGAGCACCAGGACGCCCTGGGTGATCCGCCCCAGCCGGCGCAGCGCGAACCGGTCCGCCGCCACCTGCGCCAGCACCGGTGCCGGGCGCACCAGCAGCGTGTCGAGCGTGCCGTCCCGCACCCGCCGCCCCAGCTTGTCCACCGAGCCGATCGTCAGGTCGGCCACCCCGAAGGAGACGCTGGTCAGGCCGTAGAGGAAGGCGATCTCGGGCAGGCTGTACCCGCCGAGGGCGTCGACCCGGGAGAACATCAGCAGGATGGCCACGAAGTCCAGCGCGGTCATCGCGAAGTTCCCCAGCGTGGTCAGCACGAAGGAGATGCGGTAGGCCGCGGTGGAGCGGATCCACATGCGCACGATGGCCGCGTACGCGCGCAGTCCGTCGCGCAGCCGGGAGGCCGGCCGCTCACCGGCGGCACCGAAGCCGGCCACCGGGTCCGTCACGGGGTCCCTCACGGTGTCCCTCACGGGGTCGGTCGCGGGGTCAGCCACCCTGCACCACCACCCGCCGCACCGCCACCGACTGCAGCAGCCGCCCGGCCGCCAGCAGCACCACCGCCCAGCCCGCCTGGAACACATACGTGCCGGCCGGGTCCGCCTCGCCGAGCAGCACATCCGCCGGCGCCTGGAGCATCGACGCCCACGGCAACGCGCGCACCACCTCGCCGAGCGCGCCGGGGAAGACGTTCAGCGGCAGCAGCATCCCTGAGCAGAACGAGCCGGTGAGCATCATCATCTGTGACACCCCCGTGCCGTCGAGCAGCCAGAACGCCGACAGCGCCACCAGATAGCGCAGGGCGAAGCTGACGACCATCGCCAGCGCCACCGCGACCAGGAACGCCGCCCAGGTCACCGGGTCGGCGGGCACCGCGAGGTGGAAGACCAGCCCCCCGAACGCGAACGGCACCAGGCCGCGGCCCAGCAGCTGGAACACCGCCCGGCCCAGGTCCGCGGACAGCCACCACAGCTGCAGGTCGGCCGGCCGGTACAGGTCGATCGCCACATCACCCGTACGGATGCGTTCCATCAGCTCGCTCTCGAAGCCGCCGCCCCCGAGCGCCAGCGTCGACAGGAACGCCTGCCCCAGCCACACATACGTCAGCGCCTGCGCCTGGTCGTAGCCGCCGAGACCGGGCCGCTGGTCCCACAGGGCGACATAGGTGTACGCCAGGACCAGCCCGAACACGGTGTTGGTGAACACCCCGGCCAGCGTGGCCGACCGGTACGTCGCATAGCGCCGGAAGCCGCCCGTCAGGACAGCTGCGTACAAGCGTCCCGAGCCCACCGAGACCCCGCCCTCCTCGACGCCGCACACCGGCACCGAAGCGCAGGAGCCTAGTGGGGCGCGCGGGCGCTTGCCACGCCTTTTTCGGGCACGGCAGCCGGGAGAACCGCCGGTCACCCGTTCCGGGGCAGCCATGCGTGTGAGAAGCCGCATGTCTGCACGACGCGCGCCGTGGCGGGGAACTGTTCGCCGGATGCGACAGTCTTCCATGAGTGGGAGCGCACCAGGCGTACTGGAGCGAACGAGGCGAAACAGGAGTCCGTGCACGACATGAGCGACGAGCCGCAGCAGCAGCCCCAGCCGGGCTGGGCACCGAGAGAGCCGCAGGCGGCCAGCGCCCCGCAGGGCAAGCGCAGGCGCACCGGGTGGCGGCGGCTGATCCCCACCTGGCGCATGGTGCTCGGCACCTTCCTCGTCGGCGCCCTGCTCCTCGTCGGCGGCTTCGTCCTCGGCTACACCCTGGTGAAGATCCCGCCCGCCAACGCGCTCGCCACCCAGCAGGCCAACGTCTACCTGTACGCGGACGGCTCGGTCATCGCCCGTGACGGCGAGGTCAACCGGGAGAACGTCCCCCTCGCCCAGGTCTCCAAGGACGCCCAGCACGCCGTCCTGGCCGCCGAGGACCGCGACTTCTATACCGAGTCGGCCGTGGACCCCGGCGCCATGGTCCGCGCCGCCTGGAACACCGCCACCGGCAAGGGCAAGCAGTCCGGCTCCACGATCACCCAGCAGTACGTGAAGAACTACTACCTGCGGCAGGAGCAGACCGTCACCCGCAAGGTGAAGGAGTTCTTCATCGCCATCAAGCTGGACCGCGAGCAGTCCAAGGACAAGATCCTCGAGGGCTACCTCAACACCAGCTACTTCGGCCGCAACGCCTACGGCATCCAGGCCGCCGCCCACGCCTACTACGGCATCGACGCCTCCGAACTCGACCCCGCCCGCGCCGCCTACCTGGCCGCGCTCGTCAACGCGCCCAGCCAGTACGACGTGATCGCCCACCCGGAGAATCGCGACGCGGCCGAGGCCCGCTGGAAGTACGTCCTGGACGGCATGGTCGCCAAGGGCTGGCTCAGCGAGTCCGAACGGGCCGGCATGAAGTTCCCGGTGCCGAAGCCGACCACCGTCTCCACCGGCCTGTCCGGTCAGCGCGGCTACATCGTGAACGTGGTCAAGAACCACCTGATCGAGAACAAGATCGTCACCGAGGAGGAGCTGGACGCGGGCGGCTTCCGGATCACCACCACACTGCACAAGGACAAGCAGGACGCCTTCGTCGCCGCCGTCAACGACAAGCTGATCGACCGGCTCGACAAGAAGAACCGCAAGGCCGACGCCTACGTCCGCGCGGGCGGCGCCGCCGTGGAGCCGGAGACCGGCAAGGTCGTCGCGATGTACAACGGCATCGACTACGTCAAGCAGTACACCCCCAACGCGACCCGCCGGGACTACCAGGTCGGCTCCACCTTCAAGCCGTTCGTGTTCACCTCCGCCGTCGACAACAAGTCCAGCACCCAGGACGGCCGCCTGATCACCCCGAACACGATCTACGACGGCACCAACAAGCGCCCGGTGCAGGGCTGGAGCGGCGGCCGCTACGCCCCCGAGAACGAGGACCAGCGGTCCTACGGCGACATCACCGTCAGCGAGGCCACCGACAAGTCGGTGAACGCGGTCTACGCGCAGATGGCGGTGGACGTCGGCTCGGACAAGGTCATGCAGACCGCCATCGACCTCGGCCTGCCCTCCTCCACGCCGGAACTGACCCCCTCCCCCTCCATCGCCCTCGGGGTCGCCACCGCCAGCCCGCTGGACATGGCCTCCGCCTACGCCACCCTCGCCAACCACGGCGAGCACCACCCGTACACGCTCGTCGAGAAGGTCACCCACAACGGGGAGAACGTCGAGCTGCCGAAGAGCCGGGCCGAGCAGGCGGTCAGCCGTGAGGCCGCCGACACCACCACCTCGGTGCTGCGCAGCGTCGTCCGCCAGGGCACCGCCACCGCCGCCCTGGGCGCGGGCCGCCCGGCGGCGGGCAAGACCGGCACCGCCGAGGAGGACCGGGCCGCCTGGTTCGCCGGTTACACGCCCGGACTGGCCACGGTGGTCGCCGTGATGGCCCAGGACCCGGAGACCGGCGCGCAGAAGAAGCTCTACGGCGCCCTGGGCCTGCCCCGCATCAACGGCGGCGGCGCCCCGGCCGAGATCTGGGCCCAGTTCACCCGCGACGCCCTCGAGGGCGAGCCGGTGCGCGACTTCGACCTGCGGCTCATGCCCGGCGCCGACCGGGTGGACCCGTCCCGCTCCGGCAGCCCCAGCGGTGAGCCCTCCGCCGGGCCCGACGAGAGCGAGGAGGAGACGCCGGAGGGCGAGGAGTCGCCCGCGCAGACGCCGGGCGGGGACGAGGAGGAGGACCAGGGCCAGAACGAGGGCGGCGACCAGCAGGGCGGCACCGGCGAGCCGACCGGCGGCGACACCGGGGGCCAGACCACCGACGGCGGCAGCACCACGGGCGGCACCGACGGCGGCACCACCGGCGGTGACGACGGAGGCACCGGGGACACGGGCGGCGCGGGCCAGGGCGGCCCGGGCGGCATCGTCCCGACCCGCCGGCCCTGAGGCACTCCGCAGCCCGCAGGGTTCGTCAGTGACCCGAGATGGCCTTAGTGACCCGAGATGGCCTTAGTGACCCGAGATGGCCTTAGTGACCCGAGGTGGCCTTAGTGACCCGAGGTGGCCTTAGTGACCCGAGGTGGCCTTCAGGCCCACCACGGCCACCAGCAGCAGACAGATGAAGAAGATCCGGGCGGCGGTCGCCGGCTCCCCCAGCACCAGGATGCCGAGCACCGCCGCCCCGGCCGCGCCGATGCCGACCCACACGCCGTAGGCGGTGCCGATGGGCAGGGTCCGGGCGGCGTACGACAGCAGCAGCATGCTCGCGACGATGCCGGCGCCGGTGAACACGCTCGGCCAGAGCCGGGTGAAGCCGTCGGTGTACTTCATACCGGCCGACCAGCCGACCTCGAGCAGACCGGCGACGACGAGCAGCACCCAGGCCATGACGGACACCTCCGGGACACGAAAGGAAACGGGGGTGCGTCGTCTTTGCCTTCACCCGGTACGGCGCGTCTCGTCGGGTCCCGGCGGTACCTCACCGGGCCTTTCAATCTTAGCCAGGAGGCGACGAGAGGGGCCGGTGACGACGGTCACCGGCCCCTCGTGCCACAGAACCGCAGGTGTTTACAGGTACAAGCCGGTCGAATCCTCGGACCCCTCGAACCGGTCCGCGGCCACGGCGTGCAGATCGCGCTCACGCAACAGCACATACGGGACCCCCCGCACCTCGACCTCGGCGCGGTCCTCCGGGTCGTACAGCACCCGGTCTCCCGGCTCCACGGTCCGTACGTTCTGCCCCACCGCGACGACCTCGGCCCAGGCCAGACGCCGGCCCACCGCCGCCGTGGCGGGGATGAGGATGCCGCCCCCCGAACGCCGCTCGCCCTCGTTGGCGTCCTGCCGCACGAGTACGCGGTCGTGCAGCATCCGGATGGGCAGCTTGTCGTGCTGAGGACTGTGCTCGTTTCTGTTGGCGCTCACGCTGTGAAACCTACCTGCCTTCGCCGGGACCTGACGCGGGCGGGTCAGCCCCGGCGCCTTCGGGTGCCCAGGGCCAGCAGCCCCACGACACCCACGACCAGGACCGCCACCGGCACGACCCGCTCCAGCCGGGGAGAGCCGTCCGCGTCCACGAACTTCGCCTTCACATCACTCACCACGCGGTTGATGCCGACGTAGGCCCGCCCGAGCGTGTGGTCCACGTTGGCGGCGACCTTCGCCTTCGCATCACCCATGATCGTCTTCGGGTGCACGCGCACACCGATCTCGTCCAGGGTCTCGGCCAGGACCGCGCGGCGGCGCTCGATGTCCGCCTCGATCTGCGCCGGGGTTCTGGTGTCCGCCGTGTCCGCCACCGTGTCGCCTCCGAAATCCGCTGATACCTGTGCGGACAGTCTGTCAGCTCCGCACGCCGCCGCCATGTCAGGACCCCCGGTTACGCTAGTCCGATGAGCGAGCGACTCCAGCCCGGGGACGTGGCCCCCGACTTCACCCTCCCCGACGCCGACGGCAATCAGGTGTCCCTGTCCGACCACAAGGGCCGCAAGGTCATCGTCTACTTCTACCCGGCCGCCCTCACTCCCGGCTGCACCAAGCAGGCCTGCGACTTCACCGACAATCTGGAGCTCCTCGCCGGCGCCGGCTACGACGTCATCGGCATCAGCCCCGACAAGCCGGAGAAGCTGGCGAAGTTCCGCGAGGCGGAGTCCCTGAAGGTTACCCTGCTCTCCGACCCGGACAAGCAGGTCCTCGAGGCCTACGGCGCCTGGGGCGAGAAGAAGAACTACGGCCGCACATACATGGGCGTCATCCGCTCCACGATCATCGTGGACGAGGAGGGCAAGGTCGAGCGCGCCCTGTACAACGTCCGCGCCACCGGACATGTGGCCAAGATCATCAAGGATCTCGGTCTCTGACCCACCCAGCCTGCGGCGACCGCGAGCAGCTCGTACCGGTGCACTACCGGTACGAGCCGTTCCGCATTCCGTGCGTGACCGTCCGATAAACGGTTCGTTACTCCGTACGAGATCACGAACACCTGATCGCGAACGGAGGGGGCTCGATGGGGGCGAGTGCGTACACGAGGGAGCGGCTGGGGGAGGCGGCTCGAGGGGCACGTAATCTTTCGGAGGCGCTGGTGAGGCTGGGGGTGGATCCGGGGAGTCCGACGCGGCGGTACGTGGCCGGGCGGATGCGGAAGCTGGGGGTGGACACCTCCCACTTCGAGCGCGAGGTCAAGTGGAGCCGGGACATCCTTCCAGGTGCCCGGCCGGAGGGGACAGCCCCGGCGTCCACGGACACCGGAGGCTCTGCTCGTCGAGCAGCCTCCCGGACAGGGCCGGCGCATCCCGAGCGACCGGCTGAAGTGGGCGATGACGTCCCTGGGGGTGCCGGAGCGGTGCGCCCTGTGCGGGACGGACGGCGTCTGGCAGGGGCGTCCGCTTCCATTGGAGGTCGACCACATCGACGGCAACTGGCGGGACAACCGCATCACCAACCTGCGGTTTCTCTGCCCCAACTGCCATTCGACGACCGACCATTACCGGGGCCGCGGCAAGCGTCGGGGGGGCCGGTGAGCAGCGCCGTGCGATACACCCGCGATCGACTGGCAGAGGCGGCGGCGCAGTGCTCCAGCCTCGACGAGGTGATCGCCTTCTTCGGCACCCGGCCGTACGGTCATCTCCGCCGGTACCTCAGGAGGCGGTTCGCGCACTTCGGCATCGACATCTCGCACTTCACGCCCTCCGGGAGGCTTCCCCGGCCCACAGCCGAGGAGTTGCGCACGGCAGTCGCCGCATCCGTTTCGCTCGCCGCCGTCCTTCGGCGGCTGGGGCGTCCCGACAGCGGTACGCAGCGCGCCCTTCTGCGTCGGTGGATCGCTGAGGAGAAGATCTCCACGGCGCACCTCCTGGGGCAGGCACACCAACGCGGCAAGCCAGGCCCGACCCCTCCCAGGCGGCCCGAGGACATCCTGGTCAAGCACGACGGCAAGCGCCGGACGAGAACTGTGCTCCTGCGTCGGGCTCTCCGTGAAGTGGGCGTACCCGAGGAGTGCGCGGAATGCGGCACGGGACCCGAGTGGCTCGGCAAGCCCATGACACTGGAGATCGATCACATCAACGGGGACTGGAGCGACGACCGGCGCGAGAATCTGCGGCTGCTCTGCCCCAACTGTCATGCGGTCACCAGCACCTGGTGCCGAGGAGGCGGACGGCGCCTCGGGCGGACAGGCTGACCGGTAGCATGGCCGGGCATGCGGCCGTGATGGAACGGTAGACATGCGGCGCTTAGAACGCCGTGGGCGGGAGCCCGTGTGGGTTCGAATCCCACCGGCCGCACATGCAGGGGGGCCACCCGGCAGGTGGCCCCCCTGGCGTCTCTTACCCCAGCAGCTCCCGTACCACCGGCGCCAGCGCGCGGAACGCCTTGCCGCGGTGGCTGATCGCGTTCTTCTCCTCGGGGGTCAGCTCCGCGCACGTGCGGGTCTCGCCCTCGGGCTGGAGGATCGGGTCGTAGCCGAAGCCGTTGGAGCCGGCGGGCTCGCGGCGCAGGGTGCCGCGCAGCTGGCCCTCGACCACCCGCTCCGTGCCGTCGGGCAGGACCAGGGCCGCCGCGCAGGCGAAGTGGGCGCCCCGGTGCTCGTCGGGGACGTCGGCGAGCTGGGCCAGCAGCAGGTCCAGGTTGGCCTTGTCGTCGCCGTGGCGGCCGGCCCAGCGGGCCGAGAAGATGCCGGGGGCGCCGCCCAGTACGTCCACGCACAGGCCGGAGTCGTCGGCGACGGCCGGAAGGCCCGTGGCCCGGGCCAGCGCGCGGGCCTTGAGCAGGGCGTTCTCGGCGAAGGTGACGCCGGTTTCCTTGACGTCGGGGATCTCCGGGTAGGCGTCGGCGCCGACCAGTTCGTGGGTCAGGCCGGCCTCGGCGAGGATCGCCCGGAGTTCGGTGATCTTTCCGGCGTTGCGGGTGGCGAGGATCAGGCGGGTCATGGGGACCAGTATTCCGGTCCCCCGCCCGCTCCCTTTGTGCCGGGTGGCCCGGGGGGCGCCCGCCCCGGCGTCGTTACGGCGTGCAGACCTTGGTCAGCTCGCCGGCCGCGTCCGTGACGGGGCTGATGTCGGGGGTGTTGTCGCCGTTCTCGATGGCCGTGCGCACATTGTCGACGGCCTTGTCGAGGTCCTTGACGGCCTTGTTGACGTCGGCGTCGTCGGTCTTGTCGCCGATCTCGCCGAGGTTCTTGTCGATGGAGTCCAGCGACTCCTCGAGCTGGGTGGGGTCGTCGGAGGCGTTCTCCACCGCCTGCTGGAGCTCGGTGACGCTGTCGGCGATGGCATCGGCGGTCTGGACGCAGTCCAGCGCCTTGTCGACGGCGTCGCAGCCGGTGGTCAGTCCGGCGGTCAGCGCGACCGCCGCCAGGGTGGCGGCGACGGCTGCGGTGCGGCGTCGGCGGCTCGCGGCCATGGAACGGTCCCTCCCTCGCCGGCCGGTTTCCGGGCCGGCCGTAGCGGCTGGCCGGGCGCATCGGTTCGATCCGGTGCGCCCGTACCTGTTCAGACGCGGCGGTGGCCGGCGCGGTTGCCCGCGGCGGCCACCTGTTTTGGTGTGTCTTTTACCTTGCCTACCTTGCCTGCCTTGCCATCTCGCCCTGGGTTCTTACCGCTCCAGGGTGGTCTCGAGCGCGGCCCGCTGTGCGGCGGCGAGTTCGGTGCAGCCGGCCACGGCCAGGTCGAGCAGGGCGTTGAGTTCCTCGCGGGCGAAGGGCTCGGCCTCGGCGGTGCCCTGCACCTCGACGAAGCGGCCGTCGCCGGTGCAGACGACGTTCATGTCGGTGTCGGCCTTGACGTCCTCCTCGTAGCAGAGGTCCAGCATGGGGACGCCGCCGACGATGCCGACGGAGACGGCGCTGACGGTGCCGGTGAGGGGCTGGCGGCCGGGGCGGATCAGCTTCTTGTCCAGGGCCCAGCCGACGGCGTCGGCGAGGGCCACGTAGGAGCCGGTGATCGCGGCGGTGCGGGTGCCGCCGTCGGCCTGGAGGACGTCGCAGTCCAGGACGATGGTGTTCTCGCCGAGGGCCTTGTAGTCGATGACGGCGCGCAGGGACCGGCCGATCAGACGGCTGATCTCGTGGGTGCGGCCACCGATGCGGCCCTTGACGGACTCGCGGTCTCCGCGGGTGTTGGTGGCGCGCGGGAGCATCGCGTACTCGGCGGTGACCCAGCCTTCGCCGCTGCCCTTGCGCCACCGCGGGACGCCCTCGGTGAGGGAGGCGGTGCACAGGACCTTGGTGTCGCCGAAGGCGACGAGGACGGAGCCTTCGGCGTGCTTGCTCCAGCCGCGTTCGATGGTGATCGGGCGGAGCTGTTCGGGGGTGCGGCCGTCGATTCGAGACATGGCCTCGAGCCTAGCCGTAGCGGTGCGAGGGGCCCGTCCCGCGGTGCGGTGGGACGGGCCCCTCGGGAACCCTTGGGTGGCGGTGGATTGCCGTGAATTGCCGCCGTGGAGGGCACTGCCTCGTGAAGGGCGCTGCCTCGTGAAGGGCGCTGCCTCGTGAAGGGCGCTGCCTCGTGAAGGGCGCTGCCTGTGCCGGAGGCGGGCGCCTCACATCATGTCTTCGATCTCCGCCGCGATGGGGTCGGCGTCGGTGCCGATGACGACCTGGATGGCGCTGCCCATCTTCACCACGCCGTGGGCGCCGGCGGCCTTCAGGGCGGCCTCGTCGACCTTGGCGGGGTCCACGACCTCGGTGCGGAGGCGGGTGATGCAGCCCTCGACCTCTTCGATGTTGTCGATGCCGCCCAGCCCGGCAACGATCTTCTCAGCCTTGGTGGCCATGTTCGTTCTCCCTGATCCGAACCGCTTTGTCGCAGTAACCCACAGTTGGCCCATCTTCGCGAGCGGTCATGTCGTGCCTACCGAATGATGTCGTCACGACAGCGGAACCGTCCGTCGACTGGTCTACACCACCGGGCGGACGGTCGCCAAACCCGCAGTGATGGGGGACCGGATGAGCACCGACCGCCCCGCCGGAGCCGAGGAGACCGTCAGCCCTGTCCGAGAGCGCTGGAACCGGCTGTTCCAGGGCCCGCAGAAGATGGGCCGCAGCCTTCAGCTGCCGATCGCGGTGCTGCCGGCGGCGGGCATTTTCAACCGGCTGGGGCAGCCGGACGTCTTCGGGGACGACGGGGACCAAGGCCTGAGCCGGCCTTTCGGGGGCGTCGGGCGGGCCCTTCGGGCGGCCACTGAGCGTGGTGCGGACGTTGCAGGAATCACGGGTTCCTTACGCGCCCTTCATCGTGCTACAACAGGTCTACACCACTGAGTGGTGTAGACCACCACCGATGGAGGAACCATGAGCACCGCCACCGCATCGGCGGCCCCCGCGAAGAAGCGGGGATCCGGCCTGTTCCAGGGTCTGCAGAAGGTCGGCCGCAGCCTTCAGCTTCCCATTGCCGTCCTGCCGGCGGCGGGCATCCTGCTGCGGCTCGGCCAGGACGACGTCTTCGGTCCTGACGGCCTCGGCTGGGACAAGGTCGCGGCCGTGTTCGCCACCGCGGGTGGCGCCATCTTCGACAATCTGCCGATGCTCTTCTGCATCGGCGTCGCCATCGGCTTCGCCAAGAAGGCCGACGGTTCCACCGCGCTGGCCGCCCTGGTCGGCTTCCTGGTCTACAGCAACGTGCTGAAGGCGTTCCCCGTCACCGAGGCCCAGATCAAGGCCGGCGAGGACATAGCCGCGACCTACAACAACCCCGGTGTCCTCGGCGGCATCATCATGGGTCTGCTCTCGGCCGTGCTGTGGCAGCGCTACCACCGCAAGAAGCTGGTGGACTGGCTGGGCTTCTTCAACGGCCGCCGGCTCGTCCCGATCATCATGGCCTTCGTCGGCACCGCGATGGGTGTCTTCTTCGGCCTGGTCTGGGAGCCGATCGGTGAGGGCATCTCCGCCGCCGGCGAGTGGATCACCGGCCTCGGTGCCTTCGGTGCGGGTCTGTTCGGTCTGGTCAACCGTGCGCTGATCCCGGTCGGCATGCACCAGTTCGTCAACACGGTCTCCTGGTTCCAGATCGGCGACTTCAAGGACGCCGCCGGTGAGGTCGTCCACGGTGACCTGAACCGCTTCTTCGCGGGCGACCCGAGCGCCGGGATGTTCATGTCGGGCTTCTTCCCGATCATGATGTTCGGTCTTCCGGCCGCCGCCGTCGCCATCGCGCACGCCGCCCGTCCCGAGCGCCGCAAGGCCGTGATGGGCATGATGATCTCCCTGGCGCTGACGTCGTTCGTCACCGGCGTGACCGAGCCGATCGAGTTCGCGTTCATGTTCATCGCGCCGATGCTGTACGTGATCCACGCCGTGCTCACCGCGCTGTCCATGGCGGTCACCTGGGCGCTCGGGGTGCACGCCGGCTTCACCTTCTCGGCGGGCTTCATCGACTACGCCCTCAACTGGAACCTGGCGACCAAGCCATGGCTGATCATCCCGATCGGCCTGGTCTTCGCGGCGATCTACTACGCGGTCTTCCGCTTCGCCATCGCCAAGTTCAACCTCCCCACCCCGGGCCGCGAGCCCGAGGAGGAGGTCGAGGACCTCACCAAGGCGTGACCTTGCCCGCCTGAGCAGCAACGACGCAGGCCCCGGAACCGACCGATTCGGTTCCGGGGCCTGCGTCGTGCCGGGCGGTGCTGCTCCCGATCGGTGAGGCGGTGCCGCTCTCAGAGCTCGTACGTCGTGCCGGGCGCCGCGAGTTCCACCGGGCCGTCGTAGACCGCGCGGGCGTCGGCGAGGTTGATCTGGGGGTCGGTCCACGGGGGGATGTGGGTGAGGACCAGGCGGCGGGCCTGCGCGCGGGCCGCGATCTCACCGGCCTCGCGGCCGTTGAGGTGCAGGTCCGGGATGCTCTCCTTGCCGTGCGTGAAGGCGGCCTCGCACAGGAAGAGATCGGCGTCCCGGGCCAGCTCGTCCAGCGCCGGGCTCACTCCGGTGTCGCCGGAGTACACCAGCGACCTCCCGTCGTGCTCGACGCGGATGGCGTACGCCTCCACCGGGTGCGCCACGCGCTCGGTGTGCACGGTGAACGGGCCGATCTCGAAGGTGGACGGCTTGACCGTGTGGAAGTCGAAGACCTCGCTCATGGAGGAGGCCGACGGGGTGTCCCCGTAGGCGGTGGTCAGCCGGTGCTCGGTGCCCTCGGGACCGTAGACGGGCAGGGGGGCGCAGCGGCCTCCGTCGTGCCGGTAGTAGCGCGCCACGAAGTAGGCGCACATGTCGATGCAGTGGTCGGCGTGCAGATGGCTGAGGAAGATCGCGTCGAGGTCGTAGAGACCGCAGTGGCGCTGCAGCTCGCCAAGGGCGCCATTGCCCATGTCGAGGAGCAGCCGGAAGCCGTCGGCCTCGACGAGGTAGCTCGAGCAGGCCGATTCCGCGGACGGGAACGACCCCGAGCAGCCGACGACGGTGAGCTTCATGAAGCAGAAACCTCCGCTGGCGGATATGGAGACACGGGGGTCGTGCGGTTTGTCGAGCGTAAGGCGCAAAACCTTCGGTCGCTCCTCCACCAGTGGCCGTTGTGGGCGAACTCACCTGAGCTGTCACCGGTTCGGCTGGAAGCGGGGCGTGCAAGGCGCATGCCGGGGCACCCGGCGGCGGACACACCGACTTCCCTCCAGCCTCCCGCTCCACCTTCCGATCCGCACGTCCAAAGCGCCGGCGCACGCCGGACGCACAGGGAGCGGAGCACCCCCGGAAAGCAGAACAGCAGCCCGCGCAGGTGGTCAGGTGCTGCGCGGGCTGCTGTCGTGGACCGGTGCTGCTGGGCCGGAGCCCGGTGTCGGGGCGGGGGTCAGGCCCAGAGCTGGCCCTGGAGGGTTTCGATGGCTTCCTCGGTGGTGGCGGCGGTGTAGACGCCGGTGGAGAGGTACTTCCAGCCGCCGTCGGCGACGACGAAGACGACGTCGGCGCTCTCGCCGGCCTTCTGTGCCTTCTTGGCCACGCCGATCGCCGCGTGCAGGGCCGCCCCGGTGGAGACGCCCGCGAAGATGCCCTCCTGGCGGAGGAGTTCGCGGGTGCGGGTGACCGCGTCGGCGGAGCCGACCGAGTAGCGGGTGGTCAGCACGGACGCGTCGTACAGCTCGGGGACGAAGCCCTCGTCGAGGTTGCGCAGGCCGTAGACCAGGTCGTCGTAGCGGGGCTCGGCGGCGACGATCTTGACATCGGGCTTGTGCTCGCGCAGATAGCGGCCGACGCCCATCAGGGTGCCCGTGGTGCCGAGGCCGGCGACGAAGTGGGTGATGGACGGGAGGTCGGCGAGGATCTCCGGGCCGGTGGTGGCGTAGTGCGCGCCCGCGTTGTCGGGGTTGCCGTACTGGTAGAGCATCACCCAGTCCGGATGCTCGGCGGCCAGCTCCTTGGCGACGCGCACGGCGGTGTTGGAGCCGCCCGCGGCCGGGGAGGAGATGATCTCCGCGCCCCACATGGCGAGCAGTTCCCGGCGCTCCTGCGAGGTGTTCTCGGGCATCACGCACACCATGCGGTAGCCCTTGAGCTTCGCGGCCATGGCCAGCGAGATGCCGGTGTTGCCGGAGGTCGGCTCGAGGATGGTGCAGCCGGGCGTGAGCCGGCCGTCCTTCTCCGCCTGCTCGATCATGTACAGCGCCGGGCGGTCCTTGATGGAGCCGGTGGGGTTGCGGTCCTCCAGCTTGGCCCAGATCCGGACGTCGGCGGACGGCGAGAGGCGCGGCAGGCGCACCAGCGGGGTGTTGCCCACCGCGGCCAGCGGCGAGTCGTAGCGCATGGCCGCTGCTCAGGCCATCCCGCCGGCCACGGCCGGCAGGATCGTGACGTTGTCGCCGTCGCTGACCTTGGTCTCGATGCCGTCGAGGAAGCGCACGTCCTCGTCGTTGAGGTAGACGTTGACGAAGCGGCGCAGCTGGTCGCCGTCCACGATGCGGGCCTGGATGCCCGGATGCCGGGTCTCGAGGTCGGCGAAGAGCTCGGCGAGGGTGTTCCCGGTCCCCTCCACCGTCTTCTGGCCGTCGGTGTACTGGCGGAGGATGGTCGGGATGCGGACCTCGATGGCCATGGTGGAGGGCTCCTGTCGGAAGGGGTGGTCTGGTTCGTGTGGGCGCGCGGCGCGGGCCGCCGCGGCTCACTGGCCCGTGCGGCGGCGGGGCGGGTCAACAGATGGCGCTGTTCAGCCTGCACAGGTCGACGTGCAGCCGCGCCACGAGCAGAGTGCCCGGCGCCGTTTCGCTCACGTCGAGAAGAACCATGCGGTCATCGTATCGATTCCCGGCCGGGCCCCCGGAGTGTGATCTCACTCTGCGGACAGCTTTCATCCGCCATTCGGAACATACCAGGTCGCGGGCGGCCAGGGCGGGCTCAGTACGACTCGACGACCTTGACCTCCTCCTCCGTGACCTCGCCCTCCACGATGCGGAACGAGCGGAACTGGAACTCGCCGGCGCCGTCGGTGTCGGCGGTGGAGACGAGCACGTAGTGGGCGTTCGGCTCGTTCGCGTAGGAGATGTCGGTGCGGGAGGGGTAGGCCTCGGTGGCGGTGTGGGAGTGGTAGATGACCACCGGCTCCTCGTCGTTGTCGTCCATCTCCCGGTACAGCTTCAGCAGGTCCTGGGAGTCGAACTCGTAGAACGTGGGCGAGCGGGCCGCGTTCAGCATCGGGATGAAGCGCTCGGGGCGGCCGGAGCCCACCGGCCCCGCGACCACGCCGCACGCCTCGTCGGGGTGGTCGGCGCGGGCATGGGCGACGATCTTGTCGTACAGAGCCTGGGTGATGGTCAGCATGGGGCTCAGGATAAGCGGACGGGCCGCCCCGTACCGAGGAGTGGTACGGGACGGCCCGGATGCTGGACGCCCGGGGTGGCGGCGGCAGGGGGTGCCACGAGAACTCCCTGCCGGCAGGCGTCCCTTCGAAGAACAGGCGTCCCTGCGAAGAAGCCGCGTGCCCGGTCAGCCGATCTTCTCGAGCTCCGGCTCGCGGCGCTCGGCGATGTGCGGGTTGCGGTTCTTCATGACCGCCCAGCCGACGGCCAGGGCCACGGCCCAGCCGGCCGCCACGTAGAGGCAGATCCGCGCGTCCTTGTCGTACGCGATCATGCCGGTCACGCCGATCAGGAAGAGCAGGGCGACCCAGCTGAACAGCGAACCGCCGGGGGCCGGGAAGGGGGAGGCGGGCAGCCGCCCGGCGTCGACCCCGGCGCGGTAGCGGATGTGGCTGATGAGGATCATCATCCAGGTCCAGATGCCGGCCGCGGTGGCGACGGAGGTGACGTAGAGGAACGCCTTCTCCGGCACCACGTAGTTGAGGATCACGCCGATGCCCATGAGCGCCACGGAGACCGTGATGCCGACGGCGGGCGTCTTGCGGGCGTTGAGCTTGGAGAAGGCCTGCGGGGCCTCGCTGTTGGCGGCCAGGTCGCGCAGCATCCGGCCGGTGGAGTACATGCCCGAGTTGCAGGACGACAGGGCCGCGGTGAGCACCACGAAGTTCACGATGCCGGCGGCGAGCGGGATGCCGATCTTGCCGAAGGCGTGCACGAAGGGGCTCTCGCCGGCGGAGAACTCGGTCCACTTCACCACGGAGAGGATGACCAGCAGGGCGCCGACGTAGAAGACGATGATGCGCCAGGGCAGGGTGTTGATGGCCTTGGGCAGGGTCTTCTCGGGGTTCTCGGACTCGCCCGCGGTGACGCCGACCAGCTCGACGGCGAGGTAGGCGAACATGACGCCCTGGAGGGTCATCAGGCTGGAGCCGATGCCGTTGGGGAAGAAGCCGTCGTGCGACCAGAGGTTGGAGACGGCGGCGGTGTCACCGGCGTCGGAGAAGCCGAGGGTCAGCACGCCGAGGCCGATGACGATCATGCCGATGATCGCGGTGACCTTGATCATCGAGAACCAGAACTCGACCTCGCCGAAGATCTTGACGGAGATCAGGTTGACGCCGAACAGCACCACCAGGAAGACCAGTGCGCTGACCCACTGCGGGATCTCCGGGAACCAGAAGTGGATGTAGATCGCGGCGGCCGTGAGCTCGGCCATGCCGGTGACCACCCACATCAGCCAGTAGGTCCAGCCCGTGACGAACCCGAAGAACGGGCCGAGGAACTCTCGGGCGTACTCGGCGAAGGAGCCGGAGACGGGCCGGTAGAGGAGCAGTTCGCCCAGGGCCCGCATGATGAAGAAGATGACGACGCCCGCGAGGGCGTACATGAGGATGATGCTGGGGCCGGCCTTGGCGATGTTCGCACCGGCACCCATGAACAGGCCGACGCCGATGGCGCCGCCGATCGCGATCATCTGGACCTGGCGGCTGCCGAGCCCTCGTTCGTATCCCTCTTCAGGAGTTTGGGTGACCTTCGCAGAGGTCATGTCGTGCGCCTTTCTCCATGCCGACCCGGGCCGCAGGTCGGCCGCGGATCGGGTCTCGATCCCCCCGGACTGATGGAGCTGAGCGGACCGCGAGATTCCGCTCGATGCCTGGCCGGTGGTGACCGACCGGTGGCGCACCCGTCCGAACATTCGGGTGGTGTTCGGCGGGCGGTCGTGAAGATTTATCACGGCCGCACCTTTGATCACTGGGTGGATTGTGGCGCACGCCACCGCAAGAACCGGACAAAGCACGCCCCACGGACCCATACGAGGCGGATCTTTTGACCCGATCGTTAATCGGATTTGAGCGTCCTCTGAGCGAACGCGTCAGCGGATATGTCCGGACTTTCCCGGTCGATTCCGGGCATGGAAGGGCGCGGATGCGCGGCGTTCACCGCGTCAGCGCGAGCGGGAGCGTGCGGGCGCTCACGGCGTCAGCGCGAGCGGGAGCGTGCGGGAGCGTGCGGGCGCTCACGGCATCAGCGTCGAGACGAGCGTCTCCTGGAGTCCGCCGAGCCAGAGGTAGGCCATCACCATCGGCTTGCGCGGGTCGTCGTCCGGGAGACGGTAGAGGACCTCGGTGTCGTCCTCGTCGTCGATCTGGAGGCGGGCGCCGATCGCCAGGCGCAGATCGTTCAGCGCGCCGAGCCACTGCTTGGACTCCTCCGGCGACAGCTTGAGCACCGCCACGCCCTCGCCGGCCGCGGCGAGGGCGTCCAGGGACCGGATCACCGCGAGGGCGTTCTCGCGCTTGCCGGCCCGCAGGTCGTTCTCGGTGTAGCGGCGGAACTCGGCGGAGTACGCCCGCTGCTCCTCGGCCTGCTCCGGGGAGGCGGAGCCCTCCGGGTCGCAGTAGGCGTCCGGGAAGAGGCGGCGCAGCACCGGGTCGGCGGGGGGTTCGCTGGGGCCGTCGGAGAACAGCTCGGCGAGCGGGTCGGCCGGGGCGTCATCGGCGGGGCCTGGGCCGATCAGCTCCATCAGCTGCACGGCCAGGGACCGGATGATGGAGATCTCGACCTCGTCGAGCGCGACGGCCGCGCCGCCGCCGGGGAGCGGTTCGAAGTGTCCTGGCATGGAGGCGATTCGCTACTTCCGGTCCTGTTGGAGGGTGGCCCACAGACCGTAGCCGTGCATGGCCTGGACGTCCCGCTCCATCTCCTCGCGGGTGCCGCTCGACACGACCGCGCGGCCCTTGTGATGGACGTCGAGCATGAGCTTGGTGGCCTTGTCCTTGGAGTAGCCGAAGTACGTATGGAAGACGTACGTCACATAGCTCATGAGGTTGACCGGGTCATTGTGGACGATCGTGACCCAGGGGACGTCCGGCTCGGGTACGGCGAAGCTCTCCTCCGCCGACTCGGTGCGTTCGATCTCCAACGGTGCGGGTGACGTCACACTGCCCATGCTGCCACGCCTCCCAGAAATCGTCACACCGACGAAAAGGGAGTACCATCGTGCCTGACGGATCTTCCGGGGACGGTCCCCGGACCCCGGCCGCTTACGGGGTGGGGTGCCCTGCGAGACGAACCAGGAGTATCGGAGTGGGCGTTGCGGATCTCGGGCTGCCGGTGGATGTTCCCTCGACGGCCCTCTTCACGGACCACTACGAGCTGACCATGCTGCAGGCCGCGCTGAAGGGCGGTACGGCCGACCGGCGCAGCGTCTTCGAGGTCTTCACCCGGCGGCTGCCGGAGGGCCGGCGCTACGGCGTCGTGGCCGGCACCGGGCGGGTGCTGGACGCGCTGGAGAACTTCCGGTTCGACGAGGGCGTGCTGGAGTTCCTGCGCGAGCGCCGGGTCGTCGACGAGGAGACGCTGCGCTGGCTCGCCTCGTACCGCTTCTCGGGTGACGTCTACGGCTACCCGGAGGGCGAGGTGTACTTCCCGGGCTCGCCGATCCTGCGGGTGGAGGGCAGCTTCGCCGAGTGCGTACTGCTGGAGACGGTGATCCTGTCCATCCTCAACCACGACTCGGCGATCGCGGCGGCGGCCTCCCGGATGTCCTCGGCCGCCGGTGACCGGCCGCTGATCGAGATGGGCGCGCGGCGCACCCACGAGCTGGCGGCGGTGGCCGCCTCGCGCGCCGCGTACATCGGGGGCTTCGCCTCCACCTCCGACCTGGCGGCGGGCTTCCGCTACAACATCCCCACCGTCGGCACCTCGGCGCACGCCTTCACGCTGCTGCACGACACCGAGCGGGACGCCTTCCGGGCCCAGGTCGACAGCCTCGGCCGGGGCACCACGCTGCTGGTGGACACGTACAACGTCGCCGAGGCGGTCCGCACGGCGGTGGAGATCGCGGGGCCGGAGCTGGGCGCGGTGCGCATCGACTCCGGCGACCTGCTGCTGGTCGCGCACCGGGTGCGCCATCAGCTGGACGAGCTGGGGGCGAAGAACACGAAGATCATCGTGACCTCGGACCTGGACGAGTACGCCATCGCCTCGCTGGCGGCGGCGCCGGTGGACGGGTACGGCGTCGGCACCCGGCTGGTCACCGGCTCCGGGCACCCGACCTGCTCCATGGTCTACAAGCTGGTCGCCCGGGCCGAGTCCTCCGACCCGCAGGCGCCGCTGGTGCCGGTGGCGAAGAAGTCGGTGGGCGGCAAGACGTCCATCGGCGGCCGCAAGTGGGCCGCGCGGCGGCTGGACGAGGAGGGCGTGGCCGAGGCCGAGGTGATCGGCACCGGTCCCGTGCCGGACGAGCTGGCCGACCGGCAGCTGCTGGTGCAGCTGATCAAGGGCGGTGAGGTGCTCGCCCGCGAGCCGCTGGACACGGCCCGCGACCGGCACGCGGCGGCCAAGGCGGGGCTGCCGCTCTCCGCTACACAGCTCTCCCGAGGGGAACCCGTCATTCCGACGGAGTACGTCAAGTCAGGCTCGGGTAACTAGGAGGTGTCCGGTCTGCCGGGGCCCTGCATGCCCGGTCTGAACCAACAGCATCTGTCCGGTCTGCCGGGGCCCTGTCAGTGCCGTCCGTCATTCAATAGGCTCGGAAGTTCACCGGCCGGGCCCGCTTCTCACCCGACCCCATAGTCGAAGGACTCCGACCATGCGCCGCGCCTTGATCGTCGTCGATGTGCAGAACGACTTCTGTGAAGGGGGCAGCCTCGCCGTGGCCGGTGGGGCGGAGGTGGCTGCCGCGATCACCGAGCTGATCGGGCAGGCACCGGCCGGCTACCGGCACGTGGTGGCCACCAGGGACCACCACATCGCCCCCGGAGGACACTTCGCCGACAACCCGGACTACGTCCACTCCTGGCCCGCCCACTGCGTCGCCGGGACCGAGGGAGTCGGCTTCCACCCGAACTTCGCCCCGGCGGTGGCCTCCGGCTCCGTCGACGCCGTCTTCGACAAGGGTGCCTACTCGGCGGCCTACAGCGGCTTCGAGGGCACCGACGAGAACGGCGTGAAGCTGGCGGACTGGCTCCGCGAGCGGGGGATCGACGAGGTCGACATCGTCGGCATCGCCACGGATCACTGCGTCCGCGCCACCGCCCTGGACGCCGTGAAGGAGGGCTTCCGCACGCGCGTCCTCCTCGACCTCACCGCAGGCGTCTCCCGCGAGACCACCGACCGGGCCCTGGAGGAACTCCGCCAGGCCGGCGTCGAACTCATCGGCAAGCCGGTCGTCCACTCCGCCCAGTAGCCCGGTGTGACGGCCCCGCCGGCAGCCCGGGTGCCGGCCGGGGGCCGGGGACCGGGTCACGCCAGCCCCGCTGGAGGGGGTGCCGCTGCGCCCACCCGTGCCGCCCTGGGCGGCACGAATGCCCGCAGTTGCGTGGGCGGACGCCCGGTCTCACGTCTGCGGTGTCCGTCTGAGCAGCGCACGGATGGGATGCCACAGCTCGACGGTGAGGTCGGCCGTAGGGGCCGTGCGCCATATGAGGCCGTCGGGGTGGTGCAGCACCGCGGTGATCTCGTCCGGGGTGGGCGGGGCGGCGTTGCCCCGGAGGTAGATCGCGCGCAGCCCCAGGTTGCGCAGCCTGGTCAGGGCGCGCGACCGGTTCTGGGCGTGCACGAGCACGCGTACCCCGGACGGTGCCTCGGCGGCGGGGCTGGGCAGGTTCAGTGCCACCACCACCGTGCCGTTAGGCAGCTTGCAGAAACCTCCTGCGGCCATCTGGTCATACCCCCGTGTCAGCCGGTGTCGATCCGTGTGTCAATAAGAGAACCACAGGACGCACCTAAACACGGATCGGCGGTGACCCGCCAGGGGGTCACCGCCGATCACGCTCTGACCTGGGCAGATGCTGTTTACCTGCCCGCAGGGGCGACCTCGAGCTCGATCGTCGAGCCGTCCTTCGCCTCCTTCAGGATCTTGATCTTCGTGTTGGTGTCAGTGATCTTGACGCTGCCCGTCGGGTTCGCCTCGTCGTAGTAGTCGTTCTTCCGGTCGTTGAAGACCGGGACGCCCTTCGAGCCCGGGATCCACTTCGCCACGTCCGCCTTGTGCAGCGTCATGCCGTCGGTGCGGAACTTGCTGAACGTGGCGTCGTAGGTCTGGATGCGGTTGCGCATCAGCGTGCCGTCGGCCCACTTCAGCGCGTCCGGGTGGGAGTCGACCGGCAGGATCAGACCGGTGCCGGGGTGCTGACTGGTGTTGTTGTCCTGCTGGGAGGTGTCCCACTTCCAGATCAGCAGACCGTTCTGGTACGCGTAGTGCTCGACCCAGTCCGGGCGGGAGGCGAAGCCGAAGTTGTACGGGCCGGCCTTCAGGGTCTTGTCGTACGAGACGTACTGCCGGTTCTCGGCGATGTAGTACTGCTCGTAGTCCTTGGTGAAGGACGCGCCGACGCGGGTGAAGCCGTTCGGCTTCCAGGCGTCGTCCGCGGTCTCGGCGTTGTCGGTGAACACCGCCTCGCCGTCCGCGGTCACCGAGATCGCGTCGGCCGTGAAGCCCTTCTGGGCCACGCCGCCGTCGGTCTGGTAGCGGAAGCGCAGGTCGATCTTCTGGCCGGCGTAGGCGTCCAGGCTGAACGCGAACTTCTTGTAGCCGTCGAGCGTGCCGTGCAGCGCGGGCTTGTCGCTGCCGTCGCGCGGGATCGGCTGGCCGTCCACCGTGCCGTCGATCGCGGTCCAGTTGGCGCCGCCGTCGGTCGACACCTCGGTGTAGAGGTAGTCGTAGTTGGCCTCGATGTCGTACCAGCCGTCGAAGGTCAGCTCGGCCTTGGACTTGCCGGTGAGGTCCACCGAACGGGTCAGCGTGTTGCGCAGGTCGTCACCGCTGCCGGACCACCACTGGGTCTTGCCCTCGGCCGGCTCGATGATCTCGGTGGTGACGGCCTTCTTGGGAAGGTTCACCACCAGCGCCTGCTTGTGCTTGGTGTTGTACTCGGCAACGCCCAGCTTGTGCCAGGAGTTGACCCCGGCCTTGGCGGTGTCGTAGTTCAGCCAGCCCAGCTGCAGCTTGTCCCAGGCGGTCATGTCGCCGGGCAGGTCACCGATCTCCTTCTTGCCCATGCCGAGCCAGGAGCCGGACGACATCAGCGTCCAGAAGCCGGTGCCGTTCTCGCCGCCCGCGGTGTCGTAGAGGTCCGGCAGACCGAGGTCGTGGCCGTACTCGTGGGCGAAGACGCCGAGTCCGCCGTTCTCCGGCTGGATGGTGTAGTCGCCGACCCAGATGCCGGTGTCGCCGATCTTCGCGCCGCCGAGCTTGTTGAAGTCGGGGCCGGTGGCGCCGGCGTCGGTGCCGAAGGCGTACCAGCGGTGGGCCCAGATCGCGTCCTCGCCCTGGGCGCCGCCGCCGGCGGACTCGTCCTCACCGGCGTGCACGATCTGGAAGTGGTCGATGTAGCCGTCGGGCTCGTTGAAGTCGCCGTCGCCGTCGTAGTCGTAGCGGTCCCACTCGTCGTAGCGGGCGACGTCCGCCTTGATCTGGGCGTCGGTGCGGCCGGCCTTCTTCTGCTGCTCCACCCAGGCGTTCAGACCGTCGCTGACGACGTTCCACACGCTCGGGCAGTTGCTGTCGCCGCAGGCGTTGTTGCCGTAACGGGCCTCGTTGTAGGGGACCTTGACCCAGTCGGAGACCTCGCCGTCGACCGAGTAGCGGCCGGAGGACTGCTTCTCGTAGTACGTCTTGACCGAGTCGACGCCCTTGCCGTGGCCGAAGTACAGGTCCTCGAAGTACTGCTGGTTGTAGTCCTCGCGCCAGGCCGTGGAGTTGTCCTTGGTGCGGTCCGGCTCGGCTATCTGGTTGTGCAGGGGACCGGGGGTGCCGCCGTAGCGGCTGTCTATCCGGTCCCCGAACTCCACCAGGATGGTGAAGATCTTGTCGGTCTTCTCCCGGCCGAGCTCGACGTACTTGCTGTCGCCCTTCTTGCTCTTGAGCTGGACGACCTTCGAACCGTCGCGCTTCTTCACCGAGGCCTTGCCGGAGAGGACCTGGTGCAGGGCCTCCTCGCGCTGGGCGGCCTGAGTGTCGCTCAGGGGGCCCTTGAGATCGTGCGAGTCCGTGCCCTTCGCAGGGTGCGGGTCGTGACGGTCCACGGCCGGCGGCCGGGCCGGCGAGTCCGCCTGCGCGACGCCGGCGGCCGACAGCGTGGCAGTGGCCGTCGCGAGCGCGACAGCGGTGGCCGCCGCTCTGAACGTCCAGGGTCTACTGGTCACTTGAGTTCCTCCCCCGCGTGCGCGTGCGCGGATGGGGGGGCAGATGCAGTGCAAGATCCACGCACGCGTGATCAACGCGTGTAGTCAAGTGACGACATTTGACTAGAGGTTCACCAGAAAAGACAGACCTTGACTTGGACAAGTCAAGTGCATTATGCAGAAGACGATGTTCGCTTAACGGACAGCGGGGGTCAACGCATCACAGTCCGAACCGGGTTGCATGTGACACCGGCGCATGCGTCTGTCCACTGTGCGGACACCATGACTCCGTGCGCCCCCCGTGCACCGACCCTGTCGGTTAGGTCACGCTTACTGTCCGTTCCGCTCGGGCACGCTCGCGGTTAGAGTCGCTTGGCGGAACGCCATTTGAGCCGGCGGAACGCCAGGCCGACAGCCCCCGACTTCGAGGACACGATGGCCATGCCCCGTCCGACTGTCGCTCAGTTCGCCTACGGTTCGTGCACCGTGGTCCTGTCCACCCTCGCCCTGCTGCTGGCGTCCCGGACGAGTTCGGCGGCCGGGACGGCGGCCGTCGCCGTCGCGGCTCTCGCCCTCGGACTGCTGGTGGCGGTGAAGGCTCCCGGCGCCCGCCGCACCCGCCGGCTCTCGGTGGTACACCCCGCCCCCGCCCGGCCGGCCCCGGCCGCGTCCGCGAAGCCGGTACGGGCCACGGTCCCCGCTCCGGTCCGCGAGAGCGTGCGCGAACCCGTACGGGAGCGGGCGGCGTCCTGAGCCCTGCCTCTGTCGCAGCCCGCTGGGGATCCGAGGGTCAACGCGTGCTGACCACCACGGTCTTGGCCGCCTTGTCGTGCAGGCCCTGCTTGTAGGGACGGTCGAAGAAGCTCCAGCCGCCGGCGATCGCGGTCCACACGCAGGCGCAGCAGAAGGCGAACGGCAGCCAGAGCACCGCGGCGCGGATGAGGGAGGTCTGCGTCGAGGGGATGGCCCCGTCGTTGAGGTTCGCCACGCGCATCTTCAGCAGCTGCTTGCCGAGGGTCTGCCCGCTGCGGGCGGTCAGCACGGTGTCGTAGGCGATGTAGAGGACGGCGCCGATGACGGACTGCCCGAGGGTGTTGCCGGCCTCCACCTGGTCGCTGTCCCACTGGTACTGGTTGAAGTTGAACGCCCAGGAGAGCAGCCAGACCACCACGCCGACCAGGATCATGTCGATGATGCGGGCAAGGGTGCGCTTGACGCTGTCGGCGAGCGGGGGCATGCCTCCGAGCGGGTCACCGCGACCGCCCGGACCGGTGCCGTAGGGACTGCCGGGGCCTCCCGGCCCTCCGGGTCCGCCCGGACCTCCTGGGCCTCCGCCGCCGTAGGGGCCACCACCACCACCGCCGCCGGGGCCGTACGGGCTGCTGCCGCCCGATCCGTAGGGGCCGCCGCCACCGCCGCCGGGGTACGGCGGAGGCTCGTTGCCGTACGGGGAGCCGGAGGGAGAGCCCGATCCCGGAGGCTGCCCGGGGCCCTCACCCGGCGGGGGCTGCTTCCTGAACGGGTCGTCGTCGGACTGACCGGAGCCGTGGGGCGGTTCGGTGCTCATGGCCCGAGTGGACCGCACTCCCCCGCCCCGTGCATCCGGCGAGCCGCCGTCCGGAGTACCGCCGTCAGCCCGCCACGAAGGTATGGGCCGCCTTGTCGTGCCAGCACTGCCGCCACGGCTTGTCGAACAGGCACCACAGCACACCGATCACACCCACGACCAGCAGCCCGGGGACGCAGTAGACCAGCCAGCGGCGCAGGGCCGCGCCGAACTCCGGTGTCTCGTGGGCCTCGATGTCCCGGACCTCCAGGCCCAGCAGCTTCTTGCCCAGGGTGCGGCCCCATTTGACGGTGGGCAGCACCTCGGTGAGCACCCCGGCGACCAGCAGGACGGCGAGGACGATACCGAGGTGGACCGACGTCGTGCCGTCGATCAGCCATACCGTGACGGTCTCGCCGGAGAGCTTGGCCGCCTCGATCTTCGCGTTGATGTGGTCGACGGCCTTGATGCCGAGCGGTACGGCGGCCACCGAGGTGAGGGCGCCGACGACGAGGGTGTCCAGCAGCCGGGCCACGAACCGCTTGCCGAGCCCGGCGGGACGGGCGGACGCCTGGCGCCGCGCGGCGGCCTGGAAGGGATCCTCCACCGGCGGCTTCCACGGCACGACCGGCGGTTCCTCCCCGCCCGCCAGCCCGTGCACCTGCTGCGCCCACGAGGCCTGCCCGCCACCGGGACCACTGGTCAGCGGCGCGGCACCGGGAGCGGCGGCCTGCGGCGGTACGGCGGGGTTCGGGGCGGCGGGAGCGGCAGGGGCAGCAGGGGGCGCGGGGGCGGCGGTGCCCGGCTGAGGGGCAGTGCCCGCGGCACCCGGGGCCGTCCGGCCGGCGGCGGCCTGCGGGGCGGCGCCACCGGCCTGCGGGGGCACGGCGGAGGCGGCCCCGGGGGTGGCGGAGGCCGAGGGTGCCGACGCCTGCTGGGGGCCGGACAGGGCGGTGGGGGCGGCGGACGTGCCGCCGGAAGCGGCGGCGCCCGTCTTCCCGGTGCGGCGCGGGGAGACCGCGCGGAAGGTCATCGTGCCCGGGTCGTCGTCACCGGCGTCCGTAGCAGCGGCGGACCCCGGCTTCGGCTTGCGGAAGACGAAGGTGCTGCCCCCGGCTGCGGAGTCCTGCGGCTCGGACGAGCTTGCGGCCCCGGCCGTTCCTGCGGCGGCCGTGGTCCCCTTGGCGCCGCCCGTGGAGCCCGCGGCCCCGGCGGACTTCGCCGCGGCCGCGTCGGAGGTGCCCCGAGCGGAACCACCCGCGTCCGCACCGGACGTGCCGGATGCGCCGGATGCGGACGTGCCCGCGCCGCCCGCCGCGCCCTGCTCGGGCTCCTTTCGCGGGCCCGGGGTGTGCGGCACCCTCGGGTCCGTGCCCCAGGAGACCTTCTGGTCCCGGTCGCCGCCGAAGCCGGACTGGCGGGAGCGGTCGGCGGTCCAGGCGGAGGCGGGCTCGGGGCGGCTGCCGTGCTGGGAATCGGCAGCGGGGGCAGTACCGGACTGCTCCTCGACCGGGTCCTCGTCGAAGAAATGTGGCCCGGTCTCCTCCACGGAGGGCACCACACCGGGCGGCGGTGCCAGCGACTCCCCGTTCGCGGGTGCCGGGCGGCTGGTGCCCGGTACCCACGAGGATCCGTTCCAGTACCGGACGTATCCGGGAATGGACGGATCTGGGTAGTACCCTGCGCGGGGCTTGTCGTCGCCTGGTGCCGGGGTTGGGGCGCTCATGTCCGTCGTCCCGTATCTGCTCGGGGGTGGGTCGGGGGGCTCCACATCTATCAGACCCGCGCAAGTGCCTGGGCCCGTCCCACCGGACCCACTCCTTCGGGGCACGGTTGTGGTACCCCCCGATGACGCGCCGCGAAAAAGTTTCCCGGACCCGCGTAATGCCTCCGCGTCCGCCCGCTCTCTCCTCCCGACAGCCCTTCACGGGGGCCTTTCACAGGACCTTCACGGGGGCCTTTCACAGGAGAGGAACACACACCATGCACATCGTGGTGGAGCGCGAACTCGAAGTGCGGCTCGTCCTGGCGCCGGAGCGGAGCGTTCCGGTGGCGGCCCGGCTCGCCTACCGCAGCGACGACCCCTACGCCGTCCGCATCACCTTCCACATCGACTCCGCGTCCCCCGTGCGGTGGACGTTCGCCCGGGACCTGCTGATCGAGGGCGTCTTCCGGCCCTGCGGCCACGGGGACGTGCGGGTGTGGCCGTCGAAGGCGGACGGGCACGGCGTCGTGCTGATGGCGCTCGCCTCCCCCGACGGGGAGGCCCTGCTGGAGGCCCCCACGGCGCAGGTGTCGGCCTGGCTGGAGCGGACGCTGCGCGCGGTGCCGCCGGGCAGCGAGGGCGAGCAGCTCGGCCTGGACGACGGGCTGGCCGGGCTGCTGGCCCAGTGACCCGGCGGCACGGGGGTCAGAACAGCTTGCCCGGGTTGAGGATGTTCAGCGGGTCGAAGACCTGTTTGACGGCCCGCTGCATCTCCAGCCCCACCGGGCCGAGTTCGCGGGCCAGCCACTCCTTCTTCAGCACGCCCACGCCGTGTTCCCCGGTGATGGTGCCGCCGAGCTCCAGGCCGAGCGCCATGATCTCGTCGAAGGACTCGCGGGCCCGCCGGGACTCCTCGGGGTCCTGGGCGTCGAAGCACACGGTGGGGTGGGTGTTGCCGTCGCCCGCGTGGGCGACGACGCCGATGGTCAGCCCGTGCTTCTCGGCGATCCGCTCGACGCCGTCGATGAGTTCGCCGAGCCGGGAGCGGGGCACGCACACGTCGTCGATCATCGTGGTGCCCTTGACCGCCTCCAGGGCGACCAGCGACAGGCGCCGCGCCTTGAGCAGCATCTCGGACTCGGCGGCGTCGTCCGCCGGGACGACCTGGGTGGCGCCGGCCGCCTCGCACAGCTCCCCGACGGCGGCCAGGTCGGCGGCGGGGTCGGTGGTGTCGAACGCGGCCAGCAGCAGCGCCTCGGTGGAGTCCGGCAGGCCCATGTGTGCCAGGTCGTTGACCGCCTTGACGGTCGTACGGTCCATCAGCTCCAGCAGCGAGGGGACGTGCCCGCCCGCCATGATCCGGCACACCGCGTCACAGGCGGCGGCGCCGGAGGAGAACTCGGCGGCCAGCACCAGCTGCTCGGGCGGCTTGGGGCGCAGGGCGAGAATCGCGCGGACAACGATGCCGAGGGAGCCCTCGGAGCCGACGAACAGCCGGGTCAGGTCGTATCCGGCGACCCCCTTGGCGGTGCGGCGGCCGGTGGACATCAGCCGGCCGTCGGCGAGCACCACGTCGAGGCCGAGGACGTACTCGGCCGTCACCCCGTACTTGACGCAGCACAGGCCGCCGGAGGCGGTGCCGATGTTGCCGCCGATGGTGCACTGCTCCCAGCTGGAGGGATCCGGCGGGTAGTACAGGCCGTGCTCGCCGACCGCGCGGGACAGATCGGCGTTGACGACACCGGGTTCGACGACGGCGATCCGGTCGACGGGGCTGATCTCCAGGATGCGGTCCATTCTGGTCAGGGACAGCACGATGCAGCCGTCGGTGGCGTTGGCGCCGCCGGACAGGCCGGTGCGCGCACCCTGCGGCACGACCGGGACACGCAGCTCGGTGGCGGTGCGCATGACGTGCTGGACCTGCTCCACGGTGCGCGGCAGGACGACCACGGCGGGGCTGCCGGCGGGGCAGAAGCTCGCCATGTCGTTGGCGTAGGAGGCGGTGACGTCCGGGTCGGTGAGGACGGCCTCGGCGGGCAGCCCGCGAAGCAGCCCGTCGACGAGAGGTCCGGCCGCCACCGTGTCTTCGTCGCGGCGCGCTTCGATACGGCTCATGATCACAGCCTGGCACCCGGGGCCATCGGTGTGAACCCCGCGTACGGCAGCCACAGCACTCGGGGTGTGATCGTCGTACCAGCGCGGGGTGTGCCGCACAGTGTGCGCCATGGAGGACAAGCCAGACGACAAGCCGGGGGGCGAAGCGGTCGGCACATTGAGCGGCACGGCGGGCGAAGGGCCGGGCGCCCTGGCGGACGGGGCGCCGGGCAGGGAGCCGGACGCCCGGCCGCCCGGCGCATCGGGCGACGAGCCGGGCGGCGAGCGGGAGGGCGCGCCGGGCGGCGAGCAGGAGGGCCGGCCGACCGGTGACGGCGCACCCCCGAAACCCCGCCGCGCCGGCCGGCGCCGGGTGCTTCTCGCCTCTATCGCCGGGTGTGCGGTGCTCGGCGGGCTGCTGGTGCTGCTGCCGCTGGGGCGGGGGGACGACGGGCCGCCGGAGCCGACTCCGGGGGCGCGGGCGATGGCGGCGGTCACCAGCGGGGTGCCGGCCTCGATGCCGGATCTGCAGGTGCTCGTCGAGGAGCGCGAGCGGCATCTGAGGAAGCATCCGCGGGACGCCCGGGCCTGGGCGGTGCTCGGCACTGCCCGGGTGGAGCAGGGGCGGCGGCTGGCGCACCCGTCCGCCTACCCGCGGGCCGAGCGGGCGCTGCGGACCTCGCTGAAGGTGCGGCCGGAGCGGAACGCGGCGGCGCTGCGCGGCCTGGCGGCCCTGGCCAACGCCCGCCGGGACTACCCGGCGGCCCGCAAGTGGGGCGAGGCCGCGCGGAAGCTGGAGCCGCAGCAGTGGACGACGTACCCGCTGCTGATCGAGGCGTACGGCGGGCTCGGTGACCACGAGTCGGTGGGGCGGCTGCTGGACCGGCTCACCAAGCTGCGCAAGGACCCGGCGGTGATGGCGGTGACGGCGGCCGTGTACCGGGACCGGGGCTGGCGGGAGGACGCGGCGGCGCAGCTGGCCGACGCGGCGGCGGCCACGGTCGACCCGGCGGAGCGGGCGGCGTATGTGGAGCGGGCCGGGCAGCTCGCCTGGGAGCGGGGCGATCTGACCGAGGCGCTGCACCACTTCCAGGAGGCGGTGCGGCTCGACCCCGGTCAGCGGGCGGCCCAGGCGGGGCAGGGCAGGGTGCTGGCGGCGATGGGGCGGACCACGGAGGCGCTGAGCGCCTACCGGGTGGCGCTGGAGAAGCAGCCGCGGCCCGAGTACGCGCTGGAGCTGGGCGAGCTGTACGCCTCGCTGGGCATGCCGCAGGCGGCGGGCGTGCAGTACGACCTGCTGCGCGAGCGGGTCCGGCGGGCGGCCGCCAACGGGGTGGACGAGAACCTGGTGCTGGGCCGGTTCGAGGCGGACCACGGGGATCCGCGGGCGGCGGTCAGGCGGCTGCGGGCGGAGTGGGAGCGGCAGCCGTCGACCGCGGTGGCGGACGCTCTGGGCTGGGCGCTGCACCGGGCCGGGGAGCACGAGGAGGCGCTCGGTTTCGCGAGGCGGGCGACGGAGGGCGAGCGCGGCGGCGGGGTGCGCAGCGCGCTGTACGCGTTCCACCGGGGCATGATCGAGCGGGAGCTGGAGCGGTACGGGGCGGCGCGGCGGCATCTGCGGGAGGCGCTGCGGATCAACCCGTACTTCTCCCCGCTGAAGGTGCGCGAGGCGAGGGCGGCGCTGGCCCGGCTGGGCGAGCCGCCGGTCGAGGCCGGGGCGTACGTGTCGTGACGCGGCGGGGCGGGCAACCCCCGTGGTTGCCCGCCCCGCCCGCTGGTGGCGGCGTCAGGACCGCCGGCGCGGCACGGCGTCGGGACCGCCCGCTCACCGCCGGCCCGTGCGCTCACCGCCGGCCCGTGCGTGCGGCGGCGTCAGAGGTTGCCGCGCCTGGCCTGCTCGCGCTCGATCGCCTCGAACAGCGCCTTGAAGTTGCCCTTGCCGAAGCCCATCGAGCCGTGCCGCTCGATCAGCTCGAAGAACACGGTCGGACGGTCCTGGACCGGCTTGGTGAAGATCTGCAGCAGGTAGCCGTCCTCGTCGCGGTCGGCGAGGATCTTCAGCTCGCGCAGGGTGTCGATGGGCACCCGGGTCTCGCCGACCCACTCGCCGAGGGTGTCGTAGTAGGAGTCCGGGGTGTCCAGGAACTCCACGCCGGCCGCGCGCATCTGGCGGACCGTCTGCACGATGTCGTTGGTGTTCAGCGCGATGTGCTGGACGCCGGCGCCGCCGTAGAACTCCAGGTACTCGTCGATCTGGGACTTCTTCTTGGCGATGGCGGGCTCGTTGATCGGGAACTTGACCTTGAGCGTGCCGTCGGCCACGACCTTCGACATCAGCGCGCTGTACTCGGTGGCGATGTCGTCGCCCACGAACTCCTTCATGTTCGTGAAGCCCATCACCTTGTTGTAGAACTCGACCCACTCGTTCATCCGGCCGAGCTCGACGTTGCCGACGCAGTGGTCGATGGCCTGGAAGAAGCGCTGGGCGGGCGGCTCCACGATCGGCTTGGCGGCGGTGAAGCCGGGCAGGTAGGGGCCGTCGTAGCCGCTGCGGTCGACCAGGGTGTGGCGGGTCTCGCCGTAGGTGGCGATCGCGGCGAGGACGACCGTGCCGTGCTCGTCCTTGAGCTCGTAGGGCTCGGCGACCGAGCGGGCGCCGTGCTCGACGGCGTAGGCGTACGCGGCGCGCGCGTCCGGCACCTCGATGGCGAGGTCGATGACGCCGTCGCCGTGCTTGGCCACGTGCTCGGCGAGGAAGGTGCCCCACTCGGTGGAGGGCTTGATCACCGAGGTGAACACGAAGCGGGCGGAGCCGCTCTCCAGGACGTAGCTGGCGGTCTCGCGGCTGCCGTTCTCCGGTCCGGAGTAGGCGACCAGCTTCATGCCGAAGGCGGTCGAGTAGTAGTGCGCCGCCTGCTTGGCGTTGCCCACGGCGAAGACGACCGCGTCCATTCCCTTGACCGGGAAGGGGTCGTCCTGCCGGGCGGTGGTCTCGGGAGTGTGGTGTGTGGTCTGCGTCATAGGGGCAGGGTGGTGCAGCCTCGCAAGGTGCGCAATAGTTCGTTGAATCACTGGGCAATCTGCTCAGCCGAATGCCGGTATCGGCGGGCTTTCTGTACAGGATGACCAGAGCTGGAGGGTGGCGCATGGGGATCGATCGGCTGGACGGGCGGATCATCACGCTGCTGGCGCGCGAGCCGCGGATCGGGGTGCTGGAGATGTCCCGGCGGCTGGGGGTCGCGCGGGGCACGGTGCAGGCCCGGCTGGACCGTCTTCAGTCGAACGGAGTCATCCGCGGATTCGGCCCCCAGGTGGATCCGGCGGCCCTCGGCTACCCGGTCACCGCGTTCGCCACGCTGCAGATCCGGCAGGGTCAAGGAGCCGATGTACGGGCCCACTTGGCGACCGTGCCGGAGGTGCTGGAGCTGCACACCACCACCGGCACCGGCGACATGCTGTGCCGGCTGGTGGCTCGCTCGAACGCCGATCTTCAACGGGTGATCGACCGCGTCGTCGGTTTTGATGGCATCGTCCGAGCCTCCACGGCGATCGTCATGGAGAACCCCGTCCCGCTGCGGATCATCCCGCTGGTCGAGCAGGCGGCGCTCGGCGACAGAGGCGACTGAACGACCGATCCTTCCTGGCCGAGCTGGGGGTGAGCGCGGGTGAACTTCTGGGAGTACCTGGTCAGCCGGCACCAGCAGCTGCTCACCGACGCCTACCAGCACGCCAGCGTGGTCTTCCAGTGCATGGTGGTGGCGACCGCGCTCGGCGTGGTGATCGGGGTGATCACCTACCGCAGCGAGTGGGCGGGCAGCCTGGCCACGACCACCACCGCCACCCTGCTGACCATCCCGTCCCTGGCCATGATCGGTCTGCTGATCCCCGTGGTGGGGCTCGGGGTGCCGCCGACGGTGATCGCGCTGACCCTCTACGGGCTGCTGCCGATCGTGCGGAACTCCATCGTGGGCCTGCGCGGCGTCGACCCGTCGCTGGTGGACGCGGCCACCGGCATCGGCATGTCCCGCGCGGCCCGGCTGATACGGGTGGAGCTGCCGCTGGCCTGGCCGCCGATCCTCACCGGCATCCGGGTCTCCACCCAGATGCTGATGGGCATCGCCGCCATCGCCGCCTTCGCCTCCGGTCCCGGCCTCGGCAACCTGATCTTCCGCGGGATCGCCTCGCTGGGCAGCAAGAACGCCCTCAACCAGGTCCTCGCGGGCACCCTCGGAATCATCGTCCTCGCGCTGCTCTTCGACGCCGCCTATGTGCTGATCGGGCGGCTGACCATCTCGAGGGGGATCCGTGCCTGAGACATCTCGAGGGGGATCCGTGCCCGAGCCGGCGTCCGGGGAAGCCTCCGTGCCCGAGCACGGCACCTCCGGCGCCACCATCGAGCTGGAGAATCTCACCAAGCGCTACCCGCACAGCGCCCAGCCCGCCGTGGACAACGTCAGCATGGAGATCCGGGCCGGTGAGACGGTGATCCTCGTCGGCCCGTCCGGGTGCGGGAAGTCCACCACCCTGAAGATGATCAACCGGCTGATCGAGCCCACCGGCGGCCGCATCCGCATCGGCGGCCAGGACGTCACCCACATGGACCCGGTGAAGCTGCGCCGCACCATCGGCTACGCCATCCAGGCCAGCGGGCTGTTCCCGCACATGACCGTGGCGCAGAACATCGCGCTGGTGCCGAAGATGCTGCGCTGGCCGGCCGCCCGGGTGCGCGAGCGGGTGGAGGAGATGCTGGACCTGGTCGGCCTCGACCCGGGCGAGTTCCACAACCGCTATCCCCGGCAGCTGTCCGGCGGCCAGCAGCAGCGCGTCGGCGTGGCGCGGGCGCTGGCCGCGGACCCGCCGGTGCTGCTGATGGACGAGCCGTTCGGCGCGGTCGACCCGATCACCCGCGACCATCTGCAGGACGAACTGATCCGGCTGCAGCGCGAGCTGCACAAGACGATCGTCTTCGTCACCCACGATTTCGACGAGGCGATCAAGCTCGGCGACCGGATCGCGGTGCTGCGCGAACGCTCGCACATCGCCCAGTTCGACACCCCGGAGGCGATCCTCACCAACCCGGCGGACGACTTCGTCTCCGGCTTCGTCGGCGCCGGCGCCGCCCTGAAGCGGCTCAACCTCACCCGCGTACGGGACGTGGAGATCACCGACTATCCGACGGTCACCCTCGACGACCCGCTGCAGGAGATCTTCAACCGGCTGCGCTCCAGCGGCACCAACGAGATCCTGCTGCTCGACCGGCGGGGCCGCCCCTACAAGTGGCTGCGGCGCGGCGACCTGATGCGGGCCAAGGGCTCGCTGGCCCGCGCGGGCACCCTGGTCACCGACACGGTGACCCGTGACGCGACCCTGCGGGACGCGCTGGAGGCGGTGCTCACCGACAACACCGGGCGGGTGGTGGTCACCGGGCGGCGCGGCGCGTACGAGGGAGTCGTCGACGTGGAGACGCTGATGAACTCCGTGCACGAGCTGCTGGAGGCCGACCGGCTGGAGGCGCTGGAGGCCCAGCACGAGCTGGGGGAGCACCGGCAGGCTCAGACGCACGCCGAGCAGGAGGGCGTGGGAGGGGAGCCGAAGGCGTGAGGACCTCTTCCCGCGAGCCGGGGCTGCCCGTCCCGGAGCAGGACGAACCGTCGGACGCCCCGCCCCCGCGGACCACGGCGCAGGCACCCCGGGTGAGCTGGCAGAAGCTGACCTTCCTGCCGGTCGCCCTGATCGTCCTGCTGCTGGTGACCTGGCTGTGGTTCGAGCAGGCCGATCTCGACCAGCTCACCCGCAACGCGCTGTCCGACGGGCGGGTGAGCGAGGCGCTGTGGCAGCACATCGAGCTGACCGCGATCTCCACCTTCTTCGTGCTGATCATCGCGATCCCGCTGGGCATCCTGCTGACCCGGCCGCTGCTGCGCCCGTTCACCCCCGGGGTGATGGCGTTCGCCAACATGGGCCAGGCCACCCCGGCGATCGGTCTGCTGGCGCTGCTGGTGATCTGGCTGGGCATCGGCCGCCGGGCCGCGCTCATCGGCATCGTCGCCTACGCCGTGCTGCCGGTGCTGTCCAACACCATCGCGGGCCTGCAGGCCAACGACCCGGCGCTGCTGGAGGCGGCGCGCGGCATCGGCATGTCCCCGCTGGGCGTGCTCACCCGGGTGGAGCTGCCGCTGGCGGTCCCGCTGATCCTCGCCGGGGTGCGCACCGCCCTGGTGCTGAACGTGGGCACGGCGACGCTGGCGACCTTCGGCGGTGGCGGCGGCCTGGGCGTGCTGATCACCACCGGGATCACCAGCCAGCGGATGCCGGTGCTGATGATCGGCTCGATCCTCACGGTGGCGCTGGCGCTGCTGGTGGACTGGCTGGCGTCGCTGGCGGAGCTGCTGATGCAGCCGCGCGGGCTGGAGGCGGGGTCATGAGGCGCGCCCTGCTCCTGCTGAGCCGCCGCACCCGGCTGCTGCTCGCCGGGGCGGTGCTGCTGGCGGCGGCCTCCGCCTGCGGGCTGACCAGCGGCTCCCCCATGGTCGACGACGTGGAGCCGGGCTCCATCGGGCAGGGCAAGCCGCTTCAGGGCGCGCAGCTCACCGTCACCTCCAAGGAGTTCACCGAGCAGCTGATCCTCGGCGCGATCATGGGCATCGCCTTCCAGGCGGCCGGCGCCGAGGTCGTCGACCGCACCGGCATCCAGGGCTCGGTCGGCTCCCGGGAGGCCGTGGTCAAGGGCGAGGCGGACGCCGCGTACGAGTACACCGGCACCGCGTGGATCACCTACCAGGGCAACAGCGAGCCCATCCCCGACCCGCGCGAGCAGTGGCTGGCGGTGCGCGACGCCGACCGGAAGAACGGGGTGACCTGGCTCGAGCCGTCCGAGCTGAACAACACCTACGCCCTCGCCATGAACCAGTCCAACTACGAGAAGTACCGCACCCGCACCCTCTCGGAGGTGGCCGAGCTGTCCAAGCGGGACCCGGGCGCGGTGACGCTGTGCGTGGAGGGCGAGTTCGCCAACCGCGCGGACGGGCTGCCCGGCATGGAGAAGGCCTACGGCATGGACATTCCGACGCGGAACATCACACAGATGGACACCGGCATCATCTACACCCAGACCGCCAAGGGCGCCTGCACCTACGGCGAGGTCTTCACCACCGACGGGCGGATCAAGTCGATGAACCTGGTGGTGATGGACGACGACAAGAAGTTCTTCCCGAACTACAACGCGGCGCCGACGATCCACAGCGAGACGATGAAGAAGTGGCCGGCCATCGCCCAGGTGCTGGCACCGGTGACGGCGGCGCTGAACAACACGGTGGCGCAGGACCTGAACGCCAAGGTGGACGTGGAGGGTGAGGACCCGCACCAGGTGGCGCTGGACTGGATGATCGAGCGGGGGTTCGTGAAGGAGGGCTAGGGCTCGTTTGGATCAGCCTGCGGGAATCGCCGGCGCCTTGTCAGCACCGGTGAGCGGGGTCTGGTGCGTGCAGCTGCAAG